>CACWIU010000001.1 GCA_902761025.1 uncultured Ruminococcus sp.
TCAGAGTTTTGAAGCTCTTTCATAAAACATTACGCTTGGCGTAAATTGACATTTGTTGTGTTGTCTTCACTGAATTCTTTGAGCATTTTCTCAAAGTAACTACGGGTCATATTTATTGATTGTGTTGTTTAATTTTCAAGGTCCTGCGCCGTCAATCGACAGCTCATTTATTATATCACTTTGTTTTCTTTTTGTCAAGAGTTTTTTTTCAGCTTTTTGAAAAAAGCTGAGCAAAAACTTTTACAGGCTTCGCCTTGCTCTCAACAACTTTTTTATAACAAAAACAAATGACACGCAACTCCTCAGATACATTAAAAACCGCATAAAATCTAAGTTTTTAGAACTTTTAACGTTGCTCTCTCGAAGAGTGCTTATCTATAATATCACACTAAAACGCATTTGTCAACACTTTTTTTAATTTTTTTAAAATTATTTTTTATACAAAAAAATGCTCCGCTCATTCAATACAAAATGAAATCGGAGCATTTTCTATTCAATTAATAATTAAGCATTTTCTTTGCTCTTTTTGCTCAAAAGAACTACGCCTGCACCACTTACAAGAACAAGAGCAAACATAACTGCATAATTATGCTCAACACCTGTTTTTGGTGATTTGGGAGTATCATCTTTTGTATCAGTGTCCACCGGCTGAGGATCAGGAACGTCCGGCGTAGTCAACTTTGTATTTATAGCCTCGATAACCGGAAGTTCGTCAGAAGTGATAATCTGAGCATATCCGGGAGCAAAACAAAGGTCTTTCATAAAACGCTTAGCAAACTCCAACTCTCTGCCGGTTGTATTGTATGCACCCAAAGTATAAACAGATGTCGGTACTGTCCAAATATTCTCTCTGTCATACTTCAAAGCAGCATTTGCATAACGATAGCAGTAACTATGGTCAGCTGATGTATACTCATAATTTGTAAGGCTTTGACCCGACTGCGGTATTCCATCAGAAGCAATGAACAAAGATCTGCCGAAACTTTTAGTTTTTGCAGCTTCGTCAAATACTTCATTTGCTAAAACAAGCATATCATAAAAATTTGTGCCGCCTGTCCATTTTAATTCGTCAATTCCCTTATCCAACTCATCGATATCATTTGTGAAATCAACAATTTTGTGTGCGCGGCTCTCGAAAGAAATAATAGCAATTCTGTCTTCTTTGTTTACATCGTCTGCAAGTCCAAGATTTTTACGAACAAATTTTTTAGCATAAACCTTTTCCGCTTCAAGCGTAGTCATGCCATTGCTGATTTTGTCGCTGGTTGAACCTGAAATATCAATCGCAAGAACTATGTATCTTGCAGTTCTCTTGCTCGCAGCCGAAGCAGGCACCATACACATCGCACTCATACATGCCACAAGAGCAAATACAAGCAAAGCTGACAACATTTTCTTCATAACTGATCTTCCTCCTAAAATAAAATATAATAACAACTATTGACATAATTCCATTTTAAAACTACTTAGTTTAAAAACAGAAATTTCTCGCCCGACAACACCTCTGTACTTTTGTGCTGAACTGAAACGAGCTAACCCCATGTGTCACACGGTTTTTGTGTTTCACACAAACATCGTCAGCATACCTTTATTTTTATATAAATTGTACTACAAATTACCTCTCCGCAATGCCATATATAACAATAAAAGCAAACTAACTAATGATATTTTATCACAACACCATATTTTAGTCAATACTTTCATAACAATTTGTTAAATTTTTTTTAAAACAACAATACCGTTCAGAATTCTTCCAAACGGTATTGTTTTATCTATCTGATTATTTATAAATTACACATCATTAAAATGTGCGTCTTGGTCGCTTAAACCAACTGATTTACGAAGAATCAACAGGCTGTCAAGGCTGTCTACGGATTCATCGTTATTTACATTGGCAACGGTAAGCATTCTATCGTCAAACTTTTCCAAACCAACAGAATATCTCAGAACAAAAAGTGCGTCGGCAGAAGTAATAGTATAGTCACCGTCCAAATCGCCTATCATAGTCGGACGAATCATCTGTCTTGCATATGCTTCGTCATAGTTATATTTGTATTCATCATAGAGATTTGCATACTTAGGCTCTGTTGGGAAACTCTTGTATACTTCCCAAACTTTGTCTGCAGTTACTCCGAATGCTTTGTAAGCTTCATCCAAAAGTTTCTCAGTTACAATAATTTCTCCAGTATTTGGATTAAAATAATAAAGATATTTCAATACAAACACAGCAACTTCATAAGGTCTGTCCATTTCAGCCGGCATATAATCACCTTGAATTTTTCCCGATTGGGTAATACACTTCTGTGCTCCAAGACCACACCTTCTGAATTTTGCTTCATCTGTAGCCTTTTCAGCGTCCTCGGGGTTTTCTAACATATAACCTGTTCTGTATGCCGTATCAAGATAAGCCTCTGACCTTAGACAGCAGTCAAACGTTTGACCATGGTCAGGGTCATTGAATATTACATGATAAAGCTTACCCGACTCAAGCTCAACGGGATATGATTCAAAAACATTACCTGTATTGCCGTTTTTACCGCTTAAGTCTTCCCTTAATGTTCCGCCAAGCTTTTTGTTGGAACCCCATGGATTACTATCTGTCCAACCGTCTTTTGTTGCATAATGACCTTCTCCGTCCCAAATATAGAACTGGACTGTAGTAGAGTTCCAGTCGCTTGTATCAAAGAAAAATGTATGCGGATTTTGTACGGGTTCGGGATCCGGCTCCGGTTTAGTGTCGGGCGTTTCTATGGGATCAGGCTTTGGAATAGGCTCTACATTATGAGGACACTCTATTACATAATCAATATGAACGTATGCGGAATCATCGTCAGATGTATTATTTACAAGATAAGTATAGCTATTGTTAATTACACTTACAAGCTTATTAGTTTCTACATTAAATTTCATTTCGTTATCGTCAAAGTCTTTCAAGGCTTTGAATGTATAAACCGCAACGGCAGCAGGCTCGCCTGCAAAATCAGCCGTACCGCCGAAAGGCTCGCCCATAGCTGCTATCTTAATTGGTTCGCCAACTTTCCACGCTCCTTTACCCTGAGCAAATTGCTTCGGGTTTGGATTAAGAACTATTGTAGCAGCACTATCAGGGTCAGCGGCAGTATAAACTTGCTTGATTTCGGTAAGCTCAAGAACTGATGTATCATAAGAAATCTCAGAACCAAATGCACCAAGTCCCGGAACATTTCCAATACTATATGTCAATGTTACAGTATCATCTTTATGATGTGCATATTCGGACGGCTGCGGCTTCGGGATCGGCTCGGCATGCGGACAATCTATTTCATAATCAAGATGAACGTATGCGGAATCATCATCAGATGTATTATTTACAAGACAATTTGTCTTATTGCTAACTATATTTACAAGCTTAATAGTTTCTACATTAAAATTCATTTCGTTATCGTCAAAGTCTTTCAAGGCTTTGAATGTACAAACCACAATGGGAGCAGGCTCGCCCGCAAAATCAGCTGTACCGCCAGAAGGCTCACCTGTGCCGCCAATCTTAATTGGGTCGCCAACTTTCCACCATACGTCTTCGCCCTGAGCAAATTGCTTCGGGTTTGGATTTAAAACTATTCTGGCGGCACTGTCAGTGTCAGCGGCTGTATAAACTTTCTCAATTCCCGTAAGCTCAAGAACTGATGTGTCATAATAAATTTCAGAATCAAACGAACCAAATCCCGGGACATTTCCTATACTATATGTCAATGTTACAGTATCATCTTTATGATGTGCGTATTCGGACGGCTCCGGTTTCGGAATAGGCTCGGTATGCGGACAATCTATTTTATAATCAAGATGAACGTATGCAGAATCATCATCAGATGTATTATTTACAAGATAATTATATTTATTGTTAACTATACTTATAAGCTTATTAGTTTCTACATTAAAATTCATTTCGTTATCGTCAAAGTCTTTCAAGGCTTTGAACGTATAAACCGCAACGGCAGCAGGCTCGCCCGCAAAATCAGCCGTACCGCCAAAAGGCTCACCTGTGCCCGCAATCTTAATCGGGTCGCCAACTTTCCATATGCCTTCGCCTTGAGCAAATTGCTTCGGGTTTGGATTCAAAACTATTGTGGCGGCACTGTCAGGGTCAGCGGCTGTGTAAACTTGCTTGATTTCCGTAAGCTCAAGAACTGATGTGTCATAAGAAATTTCAGAACCAAACGCACCAAGTCCCGGAACATTTCCTATACTATATGTCAATGTTACAGTATCATCTTTATGATGTGCTTTATCCAATGACGGAAGCGGAGCAGGTTTAAAGCCATCAATGTAGTTCCTGTAGTAATTGTCATCATTGGGATTGATAGAGAACCAACCGCCGCTCGTTGTAACAGCACCGCTGAACTCGTCAACAGACTTATACTCGTCATCGTCATACAAAACATAAATCATGCCATAGTAATCATCTTCTTCAAGGTCAATGTTCACTGTCTGATGTGCAAATTTTGCCATTTCGGGGTCGGCGGGATAGCCCGGATCTACAAAAGCATTGAAAATAACTGTGCCTGTTTCGTCATTGTTGCCAATTTCAATCTTGAAAACATTCGAGCCAACCTCAGGAGCCGGAGTTGCTTTCTCTCCGGGCCATGCGGCGTTCTCGTTAGGTTCCCAATAGTAATAACCTACATATTCGTTTAAAGCTCCCATTTCTGTATTGCAATAATTATCAGGAGCTAAGAAATAGTAAGTTACTTTTTCTTCTGCTGTCGCTGAAACCGAAACAACCGCACACATAACGGCTGACATCATAGCTGCTGTCAAAATTAAACTGATAAATTTTTTGAACATTTACTCTTCCTCCTTATCTTTTTAGTATCTCAATTTTGAAAACTCTCTTTAATTGTATCATATAAAAAAATATCTTTCAATGTTTTTGGAGTAATTACTAAAAAATTCGCTTATTATTAATATATTGTTAATTATAATTTCATAATTTAACAGTTTTATGTTTTTTTTCAACTTGACGTAACCCTGTTTAAGTTTTTTGCCAAGCTTTTTTTCAAAAAAGCGGAGTTTTTTGCCAAGCTTTTTTCAAAAAAGCGGAAAAAATATTTTATAAAATTTTATAGTATTTTAATAATTTCTATGGTATAATTAGAATGTGTAGTTTTGTAAATTTTAAAATCTGATGTTCTTTAATGGGAGGTAGTAAATTGGACGGATTTATAGCAGTGGTTTTTGATATAATCGTTATCATACTAAGAGTGGCTGTTTCTGTTCTTTCTGTTTTGATTTTAGTTAAAATTTATTCGTCGCTCCGCCATAACAGACGTGACGAGCGTCCTTTGATTATGCTATACGACGAGTTTTCAAAAAAAGCTGTTCCCGTGCTTTGCTGGGAAAATTCTATCGGCAGAAGCAAAAGCTGCGACATCTTCATTAACGACGCCACAGTTTCCCGAGAACACGCCGTTTTGCTCAGACGCGACAGCGGCTGGAGTATTACCGATACAGGCTCAAAATCAGGCGTTTTCGTCAACGGTGAGAAAATTAATCAGCGTACAAATATTTACCTTAACGACGAAATTCGTATCGGTTCCACAACCCTTACCGTTAAACGTGCCGAGGAGTTCGAGGGAGTTTCAAGACGCTCTTGGTTCTTCGTTCCCAAAGGTAAAAAAAGTATTTCTCCAAAAAAATTACTCCTGCTCCTTTCTATATATTTCTTTATTATCACTCTCGAAACTTGCCTGACAAACAAAAACCTCGAAACAGGTATCATCGACTTAATGCCCTTTACTTACGGCTTAATCGTTATCGGCTTGATGTGGGGGACATACCTCTTTACATCTTTAGTGTTAAAACGAGTTAATTTTGAAATCGAAAGCCTTGCGTTTTTTCTTACCGGCTTGGGCATTATGCTTTCGGTTCATCAGTCCGAAAGACAGGCTCTTGTTCAGATTATTTCCGCCGTAATCGGCATAATTATGTTCGAATGTTTAATAAAATTTCTCGAAGACCCCGACAGGGTCAACCTCTATACAAAATGGATTTACATTGCTTCTCTCGGTTTGCTCGCCGTTAACTTGATTTTCGGCAAAACCGAATACGGAGCCGCTAACTGGATAGTTCTTCCCGGCGGTATTTCCGTACAACCCTCGGAGGTCGTTAAAGTCGGATTCGTTATTGTCGGCTCCGGCAGCCTTGACAAACTTCAAACTAATAAAAACTTGCTGGGTTTCATCGTCTTTTCTGCTCTCTGCGTAGGAGCTTTGGCTTTAATGGGCGACTTCGGTACGGCTCTTATTTTCTTCGCTACTTTCCTTTTGCTGTCTTTTATGCGTTCGGGCGACTTTAAAACCTTGGTTCTCGCCGTAACTTCTGCAATTTTTGCCTCAACTATCGTGCTGAGATTTAAACCGTACATCACCGACCGCTTTAAGGCGTGGCGTCATGTCTTTGAAGAACCTTACGTCTGGGATACGGGCTATCAGCAGGCAAGAACTTTAATATACTGCGCAAGCGGCGGCTTGTTCGGCGTAGGTATCGGAAACGGATTTTGCAAAACTCTATTCGCTTCCGAAAGCGACATCGTTATCGGAGTTGTTTGCGAGGAAATGGGCATTGTCGTAGCTCTTGTCATCTCTATCGCAATCGGCGCTTTGGTTTTCTACGCAAGGGCTATCACAACCCGAAGCAGAAGTACTTTTTATTCAATCTCCGCTTGCTGCGCTGCAGGTCTGCTTGTTGTGCAGCTTTCTCTAAATATCTTCGGAGCTACAGATATTCTTCCTTTAACAGGCGTTACATTTCCCTTTATCAGCGCAGGCGGCTCAAGTATGATTGCCTGCTGGGGATTGTTCTCTTTTATTAAAGCTGCTGACGAAAGAACTTACGCTGTCAAAAAACAAGGTCTTTTCTCAACTTCCGAATTTTAACACAAAAGGCAGGGGAGATTAAAAATATGAAAAAAATTTTTAACAGGTCAATCTTAACTTGGTTTTTAGCGTTTGCATTTTTTATCGGGCTTGGCTATTTTACCGTAACTTTAATTATCCATGCCAACGAGTGGGCTCAAAAACCTATGAACGCTCACATCTCAGTAACAGGCTTGGCTCAGGCAGGCGATATCTACGACAGAAACGGCTATATCCTCGCTACAAGCGAAGACGGAAACCGTCTGTATAATGAAAGCAGCTCCGTCAGGGCAGGCGTTCTTCACAGCGTCGGTGATGATTCTACAAACATATCAACCGCAATCCAAAGCGTTTACCGAACGGGTCTTACAGGCTATAACTATATACTTGGCTTGGGTATGCCCCAATCATTCAGAAACAGCACGGATTTTACTCTTACTCTTGATTCAAACGCTTGCGCCGCTGTTTATGACGCTATGGCGGCAAACGGCTACAAAGGCGCTGTAATTGTCTATAATTACAAAACGGGCGAAGTTATTTGCAAAGTCAGCACTCCGTCATACGACCCTTATCAATCTATCGAAATTAAAGACGGCGACAGCACTTATGACGGACTTTATATTGACAATGTCATAAGCTCTACTTATCCGCCAGGCTCTACTTTTAAACTGGTCACTGCCGCCGCCGCTCTCGAAAATATCGAGGGGGCAGAGGACAGACTTCTTTACTGCGAAGGCAGTAAAATTATCGGCGGCGAATATGTAACCTGCGTCGAACCTCACGGCGAAATTAACATGAAAGAAGCAATGGCTTGTTCATGCAATATTTACTTTGCCGAACTTGCCGTTGAACTTGGCCCCGATGTAATGACAAATTACGCAAAAAAATTTGGTTTTAATCAATCATATAATCTTGATGAAAATGACGTTGCCGTTTCTAAATATGACGTTAGCAAGGCCGACACTGCCGCGTTGGCTTGGTCGGGCGTTGGTCAATATACCGATATGGCTAACCCTCTGCATATGTCTATGATTTGTTCGGCTATCGCAAACGGCGGCTCGCCTGTCGAGCCTTATATGATTGAGGGAACGTCTTCGCTCTTTAAATTCAACGGCGTAAAACTCGGTTCAAAAAGTCATAACGGCGATAAGATGATAAAAAGCTCAACAGCAAACAAACTCGCCGACATGATGCGTTATACTGTAACTAATCATTATGGCGATTCCCTTTTCGGAGATTTGCACGTTGCAGCCAAAACAGGCACCGCCGAAGTTGCGGACGGCGAACCCGATGGCTGGATTGTCGGGTATGTAACGGACGAAGACTGTCCGCTTTGCTTCGCCGTATGTATTGAACACGGCGGATTCGGCTATAATTCAGCGGGACCTATTGCCCGCGTTGCTTTGGAAAATTCTGCTCTCGCTTTAAGAGGGTATTAAAATCAGGAGGATTCTAAAATGTCTGTAAGCTTAAAAATGCACCAAAAGGTAAAAATGAACGGAGGTCTTGAAGAATACGAAGTCTTTAAAAACGATACGCTTGTATACAAGGTTAAGCAAAAACTTCTTTGCGCCGGAGCTGATTTTGATATATTCGATACCGCCGGAAACAAAGTCGCTCTTATAGACCAAAAGGCTCTGAACATGATTAAGACTTTTGAAATTACAATCAACGGCAAAAAATGCGGAACTGTAAAGGAAAAATTCCCGTCGCTCACAAAAGATATGGACTACGACGGCAAAGGCTGGAAACTTGACGGCGATGCTCTCGGATTCAATTTCAAATTTACCGATGCTTCGAAAGCCGTTCACGCCGCTGTCAAAAAGAAGCTGCTTGCATACGGCGATACTTACGAAATTACTGCGGAAAATCCTGAGGACGAACTTCTTGTCGTGGCTTTAACCGTTGTGCTTGACGAAGCATTTCACAGCAAGCGTTCGTAAATTTTAAAGCACTTCTTTTTAGAAGTGCTTGTTACTCTACAATATAAGAAAGAGTGAGCAAATAATATGACATATCAAGAGGCAATGGAAAAAATTGATTCGCTTTTGGTTTTCGGCTCTCGTCCCGGACTGGAGCGAATAACAAAACTGCTTGATTTAATGGGAAATCCTCAAAATAATTTAAAATACGTTCACGTTGCAGGCACTAACGGCAAAGGCTCAGTAAGCAATATGACTGCCTCAATTCTGACAAAAGCAGGCTATAAAACAGGACTTTTCACTTCTCCGCATATTACGGGCTTTGGCGAAAGAATGCAGATAAATTTTAACAAAATCTCAAACCAAGATATTGTTCAAGAAGTCGAAAAACTCTTTCCATTTGTAGAAAAACTTCGCAAAAACGGAGATATTATTACAGAATTTGAGTTTGTAACTGCGATTGCTTTTGATTGGTTCGCTAATCAAAAGTGCGATATAGTCGTACTTGAAACCGGAATGGGGGGGAGATTCGACGCCACAAACGTTATAAAACAACCCGTATGCAGCGTTATTACTTCGATATCTCTTGACCATACCGCCGTATTAGGCGATACTCTGAGCAAAATAGCAGCCGAAAAATGCGGCATTATTAAAAATAACTGCAACACTGTATTTGCTCTTCAAGACAATGAAGTAAATGACGTTGTAATACAAACTGCCGCCGAACGAAACAACACATTATTTACTCCCGTTAATCTTCCTGTAATCAAGTCCGATATATTCGGCAGTACGGTACAATACGGAAATTTAATAATTGAACTTCCGCTAATCGGCAAACATCAAATCTCTAATTTGCAGCTTGTTCTCTGCACTGCCGAGGCTCTGCGAAAAAGCGGTTACGCAATTACCGACACAGCCATAAAAGAGGGGATATCTTCCGTAAAAATGCCCGCTCGGTTTGAAATAGTTCAAAACAATCCGCTTGTTATACTTGACGGGGCTCATAATCCGGGCGGATTAAAGGCTCTCGCCAATACTATTGACAAATATCTTTCCGAAAAATCAGTCATTTGCGTAATGGGCATGCTCAAAGACAAAGACTGCAAAAATTCCCTCAAATATCTTGAGGGGAAAATTGACAGTTTAATCACAACCACTGTGCCGGACAACCCTCGCCGCCAAACAGCCAAAGAACTCAGACAGTCGGCAAACTCTTATTTTAATGATATCATTGCGGAAGAAGACCCATTAACAGCCTTGAATACGGCTATCTCAACAGCCAAATCCATTAAAAACAGCGTTGTTTTGGTATGCGGTTCTCTTTATCTTGCGTCATTTTATCGTTCTGCTTTTTGAAAAAGCGTTTAAATCGTAGTCGTAAATTAAATTTGCTAAAGGTTTATTCAGACTTTTTGTAACCCTGTTTAAGTTTTTTGCTAAGCTTTTTTTCAAAAAAGCGTGAAAGGTGGTTTGCCAATGGCTTTTTTAGGTATTTTTCTTATGAATTTAATTATTTTTTTGATTATTGTAGGTACTTGCACAACAATTTCAGCCGCATTGTTTATTATTGCGGCTGTTTTGAAAAAAAGACAATTAATACTTAAAAATCAAGCGGCTCAAATGGGGGACTATAATTTTAAAATAAAAAAAACTTATATCGTCCTGCGAGTTATAGGCGGTGTATTCGCCATACCGCTTACTATGGTTGTAGGAGTGATAATTTATGCTATAGCCGCAGAACAAATTACTCAACATACATCTCTCGGGTATAACGCTCTTCATCTGAATACTAAACAAACAGAGAAAATATTAAAACGAGGCGTTGACCCCGATTTTACTGAGGGCAGCAACAAACACGCTCAAAATGGAGAAAACACATTGCTTTACGAAATGGCTTCCGGTCACTATGACGAATTTATTCGCTCGCGTGAATCAACAGAAGAATCAAAAGATATTAACCGCCAAAACCAATTAGAAATAGTTAAGTTACTGCTGGAATATGGGGCAGACGTAAATTATGCGAGATATGACCAATATTGCCCCTCCAAGCATACATACATAGACCAATACTCAGTATACGAAACTACAGATAAGTGCGGCTGGACGCCTTTAATGGGAGCTGTGTATAATGCGGACTTTGAAATGGTCAAGATTTTAGTCGACAACGGAGCGGACGTTAACGCTGTCGATTACTGCGGCTATAACGTAATTGACATCATTGCCGATAATTTGGACGATGAACAAGGTTATCAAATGCTTATGTATTTCATCGACAAGGGAGTTGACCCCGCTCGCGAAACAAATCTCCGCCAAACTCCCGTTTGGCTTGCTTTCCGAAAAACAACCGGCTCCTCCACCGTCAAAAACGATAAGATTTTATCCGAATTAAAAAAATATGAAAACAAAAAATATGATTATGAATACGATTACGATTATTAATAACCTGTAATACATTGTAATTAAAATAATAAATTAGCGTCTATAATAATAAAAATTATTATAGACGCTAAGATTTTAAAATTAAAAAAATTTTAATCGCCAAAATTTACTTTTTTAAATAATTGTTCATGATTTTATAAATACGTCCCTGAGCAATCGCTTCGCTGATAAGCGAACCGCTTCGGTCACTCTTTATCTCGTACATCAAATATGCCGCAAGCTGCTTGTCCGTTCCGTTTAACGCCTGTTCATAGTTTAAACCTCGATTTTCTGCGTATAAAATATATTCTTTGAAAACCGACAGGGAATACGCTTCTTTTACAAATCCGTCGTATAAATTCGATTCCATAGACTGATGTTCTTTATTTTCTTGGGCAGGAAAATAGTTTCTGCACCAAAAATTAAGTTCTTTATCAAAGTGCAGTATTTTCATAAGTATTACATACTTCTGAATAAAACGCGTAACTTCAATTTTTTCAGAAGAACGCATTTCGTCTATATTCATCGCTTTTCCTATGCCGTCGTTTTCCGTACCCGAATAAGCTCCGACTACGCTTTCATTAGGACACTTTATAACATCATTTTCATGCTCCGTCAAAATAGGCAGAGCATTTCCGTTTTGTCTGTAAGCCGCTTCTCTTTGATTGGCGAACTTGTGAAAATTTCGGGCAATGGTCATAAATTCCTTTGGCAAGTACGGATATGCCCGCTTCCTCAGCTGACCTATATAACCGTCAAACTGATAACTTGCCCATGCGGAATCTCCGTAATTAAGCTTAATATAATACACCCATGCGACAGACGCCGCTATTGCGGATAAAGTATTGCAGTTGCCGCCCAATGATACCGCATTGCGGATTGCGTCCTCAAAGTCTATTGACTCGAAAAACGCCGTCAATGCCTGCGGAACACACCCCATACAAGTTGTGTCATACTTATAGCTTGGTCTTATTTCTTTCAGAGTTTTGTAAACAGGATAAAAATTTTCCGCAATATATTTTCTGATTGCGTCAATTTTTTCACCCCGCTTTGCCATAAACACTGCGCATGCGACAGCCTTCGTTCCCTTAATTCCCTCTTTGTGATTATGAGTGACGGCAGCGCTTATATGAGCAAGCTTTTGAGCCTCTTCAATGGTCACTGCCGCCAATCCGCACGGAACGCCTCTAAGCGCCGCCATACAGCCAAAGCTGCCGTAAGGTTTTGGGTTTTCCGAAGAAATCCATGCGGCTATACGACCTCCGTATCCGCCTTTTGGATTTGGATAACGCTTGCCAAACGACTGCATTTCGCTGATTACATAAGGCTGAAAACCTTTTTCATTGTCGTTTTTATAGCGGTCATCATGGCTTAGCATAATCGCTTTCGCAACGGCGGCCGCCATTACGGATTCTTCCGTAAATCCGCAGCCGCCCGAGAAAAAAAGAAAATCTTTCTTTTTAAGCATGCTCTGCTTATAGCTTGAGCCGATGATATCGCCTATAAATGCTCCGTACATATAATTACTCCTGTTTTTAACGCTAATTATTAATAATTCTCACGGCATGTAAGAAACGTATGCAGAAAATCTTTGAACATAGGCTCCCACGCAATTTCATGATGACACTGGTCTAAAAGAATAACTTCGTTGAGCTTGTCAAGAGGATAACACTCCGTAAGCATATCATAAGTTATTTCTACGCTTTGGCAAATCTGCCTTTCAAGCGCGTCGCCGCCGCCTGTATAAATGTAAAGATAAGGCATTTTTTCTTGTATTTTGGAGTTAACCCACTTTCTCATATCTTCGGTGGGATACATCATGAAAACGGGCGAAAATACGCCTGCCATACAATATTTGTCGGGATTGCTCAAAGCAGTGTAAAACGAAAATAAGCCGCCGCATGAGCTTCCGCAAAACGCCGTATTATTTCTGCCTGTTTTTACAGGAAACTGCGATTCTACGGCAGGCATTACAGTATTAATAATAAAGTCGTCAAATAATTCGCCCTGCGGCGACATCATTTTTTTCATTTCATCGGGAGCGGCTAACTCTCCAATCGAAATTGGCGTCAATTCGCTTGCACGCTGAGCGGGTCCCACATCGTTATGAATACCTACTATAATAACAGCCTGTCCGCTTGTTTCCTGTTCTGCTCTGATTGTTTCGGGAGTATACCAGCAGCCAAACTTAACCGTATCGTCTTCAAACAAATTCTGACCGTCCGTCATGTAAATAACCGGAAAAGTTTCTCCCTCTTCATGAGCCGGAACATAAACTCTGACTAATCTGTCATTTCCTTGATAAGGCAAACGCAAACTAACTACATTTTCGTTAATCATAATTTTTTCTCCTTAGTATTTTTTCGTTAAGGTCTTTGCCCTTAAAAATTCAACATGGCTCGGCTGCCGTTGGCAGCTCTGCATTTGGAATCCGCCAGTTTTTTGAAAAAAGCGTATCAAAAACTTTGACAGGCTCTTTAGCCGATAACAACACCACTGTTTCAACGTGTCGGGTATGCGGAAACATATCGACGGGCTGTATCTTTTCAACTTTGTATCCGCTGTTTGTTAAAATATGCAAATCTCTTGCAAGCGTTTTCGGCTCGCAGGATATATATATAATTTTTTTGGGGTGAAGTTTTATTAATGACGTCAAAAAATTTTTGCTGCATCCTGCTCGGGGAGGGTCGGCAAACACTGCGTCAAAATACTCTGAATTATCAGCCGCTTTCCGCATGAAATCCGCCGTGTCTTCGATAAAGTATAATGCACGGCTCAAACCGTTAAGCTCCGCGTTTATTCTTGCGTCGCTCACCGCCTCGCCGTTACGCTCAACTCCCACAATTCGCCCCGCTCTGTCCGAAACCGTTATGCCGATAGTCCCTATTCCGCAGTAAGCGTCTAAAATTTTCTCGTTTCCGCTCAGATTTGCAAAGTCTGCCGCAGTCCGGTACAAAATTTCCGTCTGAACCGCATTGACCTGATAAAAAGACCTTGCGGAAATTCTGAAACGCTTTCCGCACAAAATGTCTTCTATATAACCCTGTCCGTATAAAATTCGTTCCTCTGAACCTAACATCATTTTATGATTTTTATTTATATTTAAGACAATAGTTTTTATCTCGGGGAATTTGCCGCAAAGCCTTTTGACAAACTCGCTTTCTTTAGGCAGTTTGTCATCTATGCACACAATTACCGCCATATATTCGCCCGTAGTATAACCGTTTCTTATCATGATATGACGAACAAGTCCTTTTCCGTTTTTGGGGTCAAACGGGGCAATATGCAGTTCAGTCATTAAGCTGCGAATGAATTTTATTATGTCATTCGACTTTTGATTATTAAGAAAACAATCGTCTGTTGCAACAATGCCGCCTGTGGACGATTGATAAACTCCCGTAATAATTTTTCCGCCTGACGTTCTCTTTACAACAGCCTGTGCTTTATTGCGGTAGTGATACGGTTCGTTCATGCCGATAATTTCATTCACATGACAATATCGTTTAAGCAGCTTTACGACATTTGCCTGCTTAAACGCAAGCTGTCTTTGATAATCCATGTTGCTTAGCTGACACGCTCCGCATTTTTTAGCGACTTTACATAAGCAGTTATTTGATGATTTATCCATTTTCTCGTCAAATCTCCGATATTTTTATTTTTGAAAATATTTATGTATTCTTAAAGATACAAGCTGATACTTTTTTCGATAAAGCCAAAGGAAATATCAATAGATTTAATCAGTGGCTCCTTAGATATAGAGCCATCAAGTTATTTTTTTAGATTCCCTAAAGCGTCCTGATGTTCGTGTTTAATTAATCTGCTTTCAACTTTATTGTAAATACCGCTGATGATAAAGCAGACTATACCGCCTATTACAAATGCGGCAACTCTCGCCATGGAATCCGCTCCGCTTATATCAATCGTAACAAGTTTAATTACGCACAGCATTACAACAATAAGTCCGTAAATTCTCAGACCCTTTGCCTTTGCGATAAATCCAACCGCTATACATACCAATGCTGTAATCATAGACGCAATACTGAAAATATAAACTATTGTAAACAAATTGGACAATCCATTGCATACTGCATTTACAATAAAGAGGGCTGTCAAACCAATTACAACCTGTACCCATACAAACTTAATATAATTAATCATCAAATCCCTTGCAATTAGGAAATATAATCCTACGACGGCAAGTATCAATGCTAATCTAACTATATATTGTATTTCTGTATACGTTCCATTAGAATTTATAGGTACTGCTATTTTTATAATTACACTATACAAAACAATACATGATATAATTTTTACGGTCAAATTTAGCAGCGTTCCCTTTTCACCGTAGAATGCAGCATATGCCGCAACATTTATTAAAGTAACAACAAGCATTGCAAGCTCAACAGAAATCATTTCTCCCACTGCAAGAGAAGTAATTACGCCTATTGACAGATTGACCCATAAATACGCTATAACTTTGTCAATATTTTTAGGGGAATGTTTTTTGGTTTCTTCCTGAAAAAGCCACATAGCATACAGCATAACGCTGACTGCTCCGGCATGAATGACACTTGCCGACACTAACAAAAGTTTTTTTAAGACTTCCGAAGAACCGTACATCTCTATTAACTGAGCGTAGCCCGAAACAATCATAAGGAACATATCAAATCCCATTGCTGCCCATATAAATACTCTAAGCTCATGATTCTTACTGCGTGCGTAAGTAATTATCATCATAACCGAAGCTATAAAGAAAAACGGCTTGCACTGCAAAACATCTGCATAAATTTCAGCAAGTTTCAGACTGCTTCCAACGCCTGCACAGAAAAATGTTATAAATCCTGCTGTCGTAAATGCCGCCAATGCCTGTAATCCCGCTTTGCCCGTCTTGATAAAATCTCTTACATACATAGCCGTCAACACTGCCAAAAGAACTGTCAAAATAATTTTTAGTGCCAAAACTTTGCCTAATCCGCCGAAACCGTCAAATGTAAATACCAGCATTCCGAAATAAATGGTTATGTATGATTCAATTCTTACCGCAGTTTTAAGTTCGGGTTCGCCGTCCTTTGCATAATGAATTAATCGCGCCAAAATGTTTATAAACGCAAATTCGCACAAAATCAAAGCGAGAGAATTATTGCTGAATCCGCTTACATTTATCGGTATAATAGAAACACTCAGCCAAATGTACTCTGCCATTTTGAAAAAACAGAAGCGTCGCTGACGGCTTTCTCCGCTCTGCATAAACCAATGTGCCAAAACAACAATGCCTATAATGAACATATAAATAAGATTATACGTAAGATTTGCAGCCATAAAATAACCGCACAAAACCATGTAGCTCATTTCACAGCCAATAAGGAAACGGATAAGCTTATTTAATCCGACATTTTTAGTATAGTACACAAGTGCCATTATCAATGCGGTGTATACAAACAGGAACGGCATACCTTTAAATTCGCTGCGTGCCAACGCCGCAACAAAAAGTGAAAATGTAATTGTTACCGACATATACCATACTGAAGTTTTGGATAATTCATCGTTAAAATTCAGTTTTTCACTAAGTATGAACGTAATTAATACGTGTATCAAACATGGAATAATAATAGCCATTGCGGCATAAGAAACAATTTTAACATTATACGTGTCGCTCATACTACGCAAAATATAGTATGTGGGGCAGTTTGAGCAGAAAAACATTCCCAGTACCCAAAAGAACTTATTTATTATGTGAATGCTATCCGTCATATTTCGATACTTTGAGTTACTTTTGCTCAACGCTGCTGCAGAAACTGAAATCAAATAAGAAATAAATGAAATTGACAACATCTGTATTATAAATATAACTGCAATAGATAACACGGATACTTTGCCGGATGCAGAAAATGTGTAAAACATCACAAATGAAGTATAAACCAACAGGATTTCCGACATGGACAATCCAAAACGATACATTTTTTTACTAAAAAATATGTTTCCGATTACAATAACAGAAATTGCAGCGAACTGATATATAACAGGCAAAATAATTTTATCCGCCGAAAAGCCCATAGAAAAGGCAAAGCAAATTGAAACTGCCGTACCCATATGAGCCGTTACACTGAGCATTAACGAATCTAACTTTTTTGACATAAACAAGGCAAATATTGCCCAAACCAACAATAAACCAAAGGCTGCAGCGTCAACAATCGCATGAAAATACACATGTGATAATAAAATGGAGATGAAAAACGCTCCAAATCCGCACCCCGTAAGCCCCAGCGAAAATACAGACTTATTCTGACGTGTGAAAAATGCTCCTAATCCGATAAATGCACCGCTTACAATAAACATTGCTATCATTTTCATTGTGTTTGTTATATACTCGTACCCAAGAGTACAAAAAAGAACTAACCCTATGAAAATCATCAAAGACGCAGCAACATTAAATAATCTTGTTCCGAGCCAATTCTCAAAAGTATTAGGCTGTATTTTTTTAGGAACAGCATTTGAGGGCGTAGGATTGACATTTTGTTGAGGCACAGAGTAGGGAAAAGGCTGTTGTGTGCCGACATCGGGCAAATTCTCCGCAGAAATTGCCGCATAATTTTTCGGAGCAGATTTTTCCGAAAAAACAGGCGTTTGCTCCCTGACAGGCATTTTGACAGGTATTTCTGTTTTAAAAGCCGGTTCAACTACAACAGGCTTTTCTTGCGAAGTAACTTTGTCTGAAAGAGGAGAGGTTTCGCCGGTAACAGCAACAGAAGTCGAAACAGGTACAGGAGCTTCGAGAGGTATTTTATTTTCCGTTACTTTTTCCTGCGAAACATCATTATGAGTTGAAACTTTGCCTTTTTTCTGAAGTTGTTCAATTATATTGTAACTGTAATATACTTTATTGTACAAATCACGGATTTGATTTTCAAGATAATCAATTTTTTCGCTCATCTGTTTGACTTTTTGTTTTGTAACTGAAATTATGCCTATCAGAACCAAGAACATAATAAACCAAATAAAATCCATATATCTTCTATCACCCTTTTTCAATAAAGTGTAAAATTACTCTATGATGTAATTTTACACTTTTAATAAAATTTGTCAATGAATTTTTTGTAAAAAAACGATAAATTACGCAGTATGAATTGATTTTACCTATGGAAAGTGATATCATAAATAGTGAAAAAAATTTTTTTGAGGAGAAATAAAAAATGGTTGTATTAGCATCTGCATCGCCGCGCAGGCAAGAACTGTTAAAATTACTGTTTGAAGATTTTTCTGTCGAACCTGCCGATATTGACGAAACTGTAAGAAAGACGATTGAACTTGAACAATACCCCGAGTATCTCGCAATAAAAAAAGCCCGCCATATAGCGGAGCAGCACCCGATAGACGACTTAATAATCGGCTGTGACACAGGCGTATTTATTAATGACATAATGCTTGGCAAACCCAACGCCAAAGAACATGCCGAAGAAATGCTTAAAATGCTTTCGGGCAAAACACACAAAGTGATAACAGGGTGCAGTATTTTTTACAAAGGGCATAACGTAAGTTTTTCGGAAGTTACCGAAGTAGAATTTTATCCGCTGACAGATAAAGAGATTGAAGAATACGTTGCAACGGGCGAACCTATGGATAAAGCCGGAGCTTACGGCATTCAGGGCAAAGGGGCGTTATTAGTAAAGCGAATCAACGGCGATTACTACAATGTAGTGGGACTTCCGATAAGCACAATTTCCCGTTACGTCAAACAAATTTTAAATACGTGAAGCAAGTTTGCCTATTGCACAACTTTATAAACATAAACCCCGACCATAAATTCATTGTTTACGGGTAGTTATTGAACAAACTTTTATGTAATCAAACGTTATGTCAACAAAAAAGTATGTCAAAAACTGCCCGTAAACATTCGGCTTATGGTCGGGTTAAAAACTTTTGTAACAAATAAATTTGCTTCACGTATTTAAATAACGTAGAAGAGGATACAGAAAAAGTGCATCAGACTTCCGAGAACTATGAAAATATGAAAAATGGAATGGAAGTATTTTTTCTTTTTTCCTACTCCGTAAAGTATCGAGCCTAACGTATAACATACTCCGCCCAACACAAGAAATACTATGCCGCCCGTGCCTATCTCCGTAAAGACAATTTTTAATACGGGAGCAATTCCCCAGCCAATTAAAATATATAAAACCATTCCCAATACTTTGTATTTTTCAAGGTTTACTGCCGTGAGCGTAACTCCCAGTATGGCAAGTCCCCACACAACCCCAAAGTACGTCCAGCCTAACGCCGTATTGTACTCCCTAAGCGAACACAATGCAATCGGTGTGTATGTTCCCGCTATAAGAAAAAATATTGTGCAGTGGTCAAGCACTCTGAAAACTTTTTTGGCTTTAATATTGGGACTTAATCCGTGATAAATGCTTGACATAGTATATAACACAATCATCATACTGCCAAATATCGACGCGCTTACAACCGCATAAGCGTTATGGTGCTTTGCCGCCGCAACAATGCAAAGCACTGAAACGGTTATTCCCAACGCGCAGCCTACAATATGCGATACCATATTGAATATTTCCTCTCCCTTTGTATATTGAGGGATAGGGATTTTTTCTTTTGCAGGATTTTTTTGTTTGGCTATTTCAGCGCTCATGATAAATCCTCTTTTCTGTTTTACAATATACTTTTATAGTAAGCGGCATAAATTTCTGTACTTTTGATTCTTTTGCTTGCGTACTTTTCCCCGCCGGCGGCGGGGAAAAGTACATAAATAAATGTCGTTTACTATAATATCATTATAGCATTGCTAACTGATTCGGAAATGCCCCCGAATTTCTCCGTAAAAATTTATTGGTCTGCCGAAAAGATCTTCTTCATAACTCGGCTGATTCGGATACGCATGATGAATCACAAACGGCTGCCCCTTTTTATTTCTGTGATTCGACACAATGCCGATATGGTCTGAAAATACAATAATGTCACCGCCCTGCCACTGAGCAATTTCTTCAATATTTCCAGTAAGCGATATCGCAGTATGACGAAAATACACAATCAGATTTTTTACTCTCCGAAAGTCAATATTTTTATCAGGCTCTTCAATATCATAGTCATCAGGGTGAGCATTCACATCATCATAAAGGAGTGTCATCAAATCATATCCTGCATTTTTCAGAGCAAATCCCACTACGTCCGTGCAGACACCGTACTTGCCGTTTGGGTAGCCGTTTTCATAATATTCGCTTTTATACTGTGGATTTGTGGCAAGATATTCTCTTGTACTAAGTAAGATATCGGTCTGATCGTCAATACCGTCACCGTCTTTATCGACTGTGCTTGTATAATCCTCAATAGAAAAATCCCGATTGCTATACATCGTACCGTTATGCAAAAACAAAATATTAAAAATAATACCGCACATAATCACAAAAGATAATATAATAATTAAAGTTTTTGATTTTTTATGATGTTTCATGTAAAAATCAAACCTCACATCACACAAGCGAAACATTTATAGCTTTATTAGTTATTTTCTTCTAAGTTTTCAACATTCTGTTGATTTTCTGTGGAAAACTCTTTGGGAGAATCATTTTCTTCATGAACTGCCCTTGCAATCGTCACAACCTTTGAACCGTCCGCAACTTTCATAACGACAACGCCCTTGCTGTAACGTCCGCAAATTCTGATTGTTGAAGCCCCGAATCTTATAATAGTTCCGTTGTCGGCTATCAAAATAACGTCGTCGTCCAAATCAACAACTTTAATTGCCGCAACATCGCCGTACTTTTCGGTCTGATAGTTGGTTACTCCATGACCGCCCCTTGACTGCAAACGATACTCGTCAATCTCGCTAAGTCTTCCGTAGCCGGTTTCCGATACCGTCAAAACATATCCGCCCTCTCGAAGAATTGACATTCCAATAACGCTGTCGCCCTCGGCAAGCCTTATTCCGTGAACTCCTCTTGCGGTTCTGCCCATTGAGCGGACATCTGTTTCATTAATGCGGATAGCCTTTCCCTGCTTAGTCGCAATCAGAAGCTGGTTGTTTCCGTCTGTCAAACGAACCCACGAAAGCTCGTCGCCCTCGTTCAAGTCTAACGCAATCAATCCTGCTTTGCGAATTGAGTTGAATGCCCGCAGTTCTACTCTTTTGATAATGCCCTGTTTTGTAACCATTACAAGGAATCTGTCTTGTTCGTCATTTTCAAAATGCGGTACTTTAATCATAGAGCTTACGCGTTCGTTTTCGGCAAGCTGCAAGAGGCTGTTAATTTTTGTGCCTTTTGAAGTTCTGCTGCCCTCGGGAACTTCGTAACATTTCAGGCGGTACGCTTTGCCAAGGTTTGTAAAGAATAATACGTAATCGTGACTGTGAATTACAAACATATCCGCCGCAACGTCGTCTTCTGCCTTTCCGACGCCTGTAATTCCCTTGCCGCCTCGTCTTTGAGATTTGTAAGTGTCTGCGTTTAAACGCTTGATATATCCGAGGTCTGTTAAAGTAAGAACGCAGTCTTCGCGGGGAATCAAGTCTTCGACGTCTACTTCGCCGTTTACGGAACAAATTTCGGTTCTTCTTTCATCGCCGTATTTGTTTCGTATTTCTGTAATTTCGTCCTTGATGATACCGTATTTTCTGTCCATGCTGCCCAAAATGTCGTTTAAATCTGCAATCTTATCATTTAAGCCTTTGATTTCATCTTCGATTTTGCTTCTCTCAAGATTTGTGAGCTGTCCCAAACGCATTTGCACAATAGCCTGAGTTTGAATGTCATCAAGCCCGAAACGCTCGCTCAAAGCTTCCTTTGCAGACGCAGTGTCTTTGCTTGAACGGATAATTTTAATTACTTCGTCAATATAATCAAGAGCAATTTTAAGACCCTCTAAAATATGAAGTCTGTCCTGAGCTTTTTTAAGTTCAAAAATAGAACGTCTGGTAATTATTTCTACTTGAAAAGCAATATAATGTTCCAAAATCTGTTTTAAATTTAAGATTTTAGGCTCGCCGTTCACGATTGAAAGCATTATCGCCCCAAAAGTTGTTTGCATTTGAGTAAATTTAAAAAGCTGATTAAGAACGAAATTAGCGTTAGCTTCACGCTTTATGTCAATTTCAATGTGCATTCCGTTTCTGTCGGAATGGTCTTCGATGTTGGTAATTCCGTCAATTTTTTTATCGCGGACATAATCGGCAATGGTTTCAATAAGCTTAGCCTTGTTGACTTGATAGGGGAGTTCGCTGACAATAATCTTGCTTCTGCCATTTTTAGCCTCGACAATTTCTGTTCTTGCTCTGAGAGTAATTTTTCCTCTGCCCGTGCCGTAAGCGGCTCTTACGCCGCTCCTGCCCATGACGATACCGCCGGTCGGGAAGTCCGGACCTTTGATAAAGTCCATAAGTTCCGTCAAAGCAGCGTCGGGATTTTCAATCAAAAAGCAGATTGCGTCGCAAACCTCGCTGAGATTATGGGGAGGGATATTGGTAGCCATACCAACGGCAATACCAGTGCTTCCGTTGACAAGCAAGTTAGGGAATTTTGTCGGCAAAACAGACGGCTCTGTGCGAGTATCGTCATAGTTAGGGACAAAATCGACAGTGTCTTTGTCGATATCTCGCAGCATTTCAACGGAAATTTTACTCATTCTTGATTCCGTATAACGGTAAGCGGCAGGGGGGTCGCCGTCAACGCTGCCGAAGTTTCCGTGACCGTCAACGAGCATATATCTCATGCTGAAATCCTGAGCCAAACGAACAAGCGCGTCATAAACGGAAGCGTCGCCGTGGGGGTGGTATTTACCCAAAACGTCGCCGACTGTTGTGGCGCATTTTTTGTACGGCGAAGTTGGAAGAATATTATTTTCATATTTTGCATAAAGTATTCTTCTGTGAACAGGTTTCAAACCGTCCCTTACATCAGGCAAAGCGCGGCTCACAATAACGGACATTGAGTAATCAAGAAATGACTTTCGCATTTCCTTGTCCAAGTCTACGTTAATTATTCGTGAATCGGGAACTTGCTGTTCTATTTCAGTTTCCATGTCTTTTTCCATATGTTTCCCTCGTTTCGCAGTGTAATTTCTAAATACACATTATACATTATATTATATAAAATTATATTGTTCCAAAAATAATTATATAACTTTAACGTATTATGTCGCCTTGGAGCGGCGATAAAAGTTTAGTTTAAACCGCAGCTTAGGGGCATTTTCTGCCAAAATGCCCCTCTTTCCAAAACAGTCCGCCGGACTGTTTTGAAAATTCACCCCTAAAAGGGCTGAACGCTAAGGAGTTTCGCCGTCTGCGGACGGCGACCAAAGACGCTGTCTTTGGAATCTGCCCGCTTTTTGAAAAAAGCGGGGCAAAAACTTTAATATTTTAACAGAATAAAATTAAACATCGAGATTTTGAACATATTTTGCATTTTCCTCAATAAAAAGGCGGCGAGGTTCTACTTTTTCGCCCATTAAAATTTTAAAAGTTTCGTCTGCCGCTTCGGCGTCCTCAACAGTCACCTTGAGCATAATTCTTGTTTCGGGATTCATAGTTGTTTCCCAAAGCTGTTCGGGGTCCATTTCTCCAAGACCTTTATAACGCTGAATTTCAGTCTTACAATTCAGTTCTCTTAATATTTGGTCGCGTTGTTCGTCTGAGTAAGCATAATAATGTTTAGTTTTGCCTTTTGTAATCCTGTAAAGAGGGGGCTGGGCAATATAAACATGACCTTGTTCTACAAGAGGTTTCATAAAACGGAAGAAAAACGTAAGGAGCAATGTCCTGATATGCGAACCGTCAACATCGGCGTCAGCCATAATAATAACTTTTCCGTAACGAAGTTTTGTAATGTCAAAATCTGACTTAATGCCCGTTCCAAGGGCAGTAATTACAGGCATTAGCTTGTCATTGCCTATTATTTTATCTTCGCGAACTTTTTCTACATTGAGCATTTTGCCCCACAGCGGCAAAATAGCCTGATACCGTCTGTCCCTGCCATTTTTCGCCGAACCGCCTGCGGAATCTCCCTCTACGATATAGACTTCTGTTTCTTCGGGATTTCTTGATTGGCAGTCGGCTAACTTTCCGGGAAGCGACGCATTTTCAAGAGGTGATTTTCTACGCACCATTTCACGAGCGTGGCGAGCCTTTTCACGAGCAAGAGCCGCTTGACAGGCTTTTTCCAAAATAAGCTTTGCCACATCGGGATTTTCGTCAAAATAAGTTCTGAGTTTTTCGTTCACTAAATTATAAACTAAAGTTCTCATGTCGGTATTGCCGAGTTTAGCTTTAGTTTGTCCCTCAAACTGAGCCTCTCTGAGCTTAACGGAAATTACGGCGGTCATACCCTCACGGAAATCTTCGCCGAGGAGATTTTTATCGCTGTCTTTCAGGAATTTGAGCTTACGGGCGTATTCGTTCATTACAGTTGTAATGGCTCTTTTAAAGCCCTCTTCGTGAGTGCCGCCCTCTTTTGTGCGAATGTTGTTTGCAAAAGAAAGTATTGTGTCTGTATAATCTGTATTGTATTGAAATGCTATTTCGGCAAAGCTTGTTTTTTCATTTTCGGAAGACGCAAAATAAATAATTTGCGGGTGAAGCAGGTCAACGGATTTTCTTTTATGAATATATTCTACAAAGCTTGAAATACCGCCCTCAAAGCAAAGATTTTCTTTCTTTTGATTTTCCGGAGCATTTTCTCGCAAATCGCTTAGCTGAATGTGTATTCCGGCATTGAGAAAAGCCTGTTCTCTAAGACGCTTTTCAAGTACGGCAAAATCATAAACGACTGTTTCTTTAAAAATTTCGGGGTCGGCCTTAAAAGTAACTTCCGTACCTCTTTCCGAAGTATCTCCTATTACTTCCAAGTCTGTAACGATATTGCCTCTTTCGTATCTTTGGCGATAAATTTTGCCGTTGTCACAAACTTTAACTTCAAGCCACGTAGACAGAGCGTTTACAACCGAAGCTCCGACTCCGTGCAGTCCGCCTGAAAAATTGTAGCCGTTTCCGCCGAATTTTCCGCCTGCGTGAAGAACCGTAAACACAACGGTAACAGCCGGCATATCCATTTTCTGATTAATTCCTACGGGAATACCTCTTCCGTTATCTTTAACACGAATTACATTATCGGGAAGAATATCGACTTCAATTTTATCGCAATAACCCGCAAGAGCCTCGTCAATCGAGTTATCTACAATTTCATATACCAAATGGTGCAGTCCGTCCGGTCCCGTTGTGCCTATATACATACCGGGTCTTTTCCTGACTGCCTCTAACCCCTCAAGAACCTGTATTTCATCTGCGTTATAATCCTGTTGGGCTTTAGCTATTTCCAAATTATCCATAGAAACCCCCTCTTTCTGTTTTAATCAAAATTGTAAACAAAATTGACTAATTGTTCTCTTTAAAACTATTTATCAAAAACCGTACCTTTTATAGGATTTTTTTCCGTTGAGGGCGGTTGATTATTATTTTTAGATTTTACATGACGACGGCGATTTTTCTTTAATTTTTTGGGCGGTTCGTCTTGAACAGCCAATTTTTTCATCTTCACTTTTAACGGAAGCAAGGAAAAATATATAATTATAAATAATATGGTAAATATCAAATTAGGTAAAATAGTTTTGCTGTTTGCATGGAAAAAATAAATCGTATTCAGTCCCACCAAAAATACAAAAAACACAACAGCCATTGCCACAGCGGCAGCCTTATAGGATATATCAATTTTTTTGCCGCATTTTATACATTTTATCTGCTTTTGACGCAGTGCCTTAGCCGAACGGGAATAGTCAAACTTAAATCCGCAATATGGGCATTTCGGTAATCTGAACATTTTCAAAAACTCCCAAATAATTAATTGTTAAAATAATTATTAGCCTGTTGCTTTCTCTTTTTATATTTCTGAGAAACTTTTGAACGCACTTGTTCGGTTTCTTTCAAGCTCACGTTTTGGGTCTGACGCTGTTCGGGTTCTTCACGCATTTCTTCTTGACTTTGGCGAGCCTTTTTAACTTGCTGTTGTCTGATTTCTTCGGCTTTTTCAAGTCGTTCGTCCTGAAGACGTTTGTTACGCTGCTGTTGTTCTCTTGCGGCTCTCTGTTTAGCCTGTTCGCTTTTACGCCGTTCAATTTGCTGACGTTTTTTCTCCTCGCTGTCCTTTTCGGAAATAATTTTCACTTTTTCCGCTTCGGAATGTTTTTTAGGTGCAAATTCGCTTGACTTATTCTTAACGCTTTCAATTACAATCTGCTCTTGTCGGCGATATTCTTCTTGTGACGGCTCGTGAACGGCTTCAAAAACTCTTGTGACTGCCTTGTCCTTTTTTGTAGAATCCGCCGCTTGTTTACGCTGCGAAGTCTGAACATTTTTATCGGAAGAACGTTTCTGACCGTTTGTTCTTTGAGAATTTTTTAAACCTTGAGTATTATTAGAACGGTTATTGCCGTTCGTGTTATTTTTTTGAACAGGCTTTTTCGCACTGCTTTTTTCCTGAGGAACGGAAGAATTTGCGTTGTTTCTTTCAGTCTGCGACTTTTGAACCGGCTTTTTAACACTGCTTTTTTCCTGAGAAACGGAAGAATTTGCATTGTTTCTTTCGGGCTGTGACTTTTGAACAGTTTTTTTCACGCTGCTTTTTTCCCGAGGAACGGAAGAATTTGCGTTGTTTCTTTCAGTCTGCGACTTTTGAACAGGCTTTTTAACACTGCTTTTTTCCCGAGGAACGGAAGAATTTGCGTTGTTTCTTTCGGGCTGCGACTTTTGAACAGGCTTTTTAACACTGCTTTTTTCCCGAGGAACGGAAGAATTTGCGTTGCTTCTTTCAGTCTGCGACTTTTGAACCGGCTTTTTAACACTGCTTTTTTCCTGAGGAACGGAAGAATTTGCGTTGTTTCTTTCAGGCTGTGACTTTTGAACAGGCTTTTTCACGCTGCTTTGTTGTTTTTTTGCTTTAGCGGCAGAATTACTATTAACCGTCAAAGCGGCGGCAGCTTTAACTTCGGCATCTGCTTTGACGTTTGATTTTTTCGAAGCCGACTGTTTTTTATTACTACTTGACGCAGTTACAATTTCGGGCGTGTCTTTTTCATCTTCGGGAAAGATAAAGCTTTTCAACTTACTCCAAAAGCTTTTTTTAGCGGGTTTTACGCTTTGCGAAGAAATATCTATTGTAGATTCGGCTGAACGTTTTTTCAAATTTTCTTTCTTTTTGCGTTCGCGTTCGGCAATTTCCTCAGCGGCAGCTTTTGCGGCGTTAGGGAATTTTTTCTCATATCGGGATTGTACGGGAGCAGATGATTTGTCATCATATACGCTGTTGTTTTCCGAATAATCCACAACATAACTTTCGTCGTTCGGATTATCTTTTTGATAGGAGTTTTCGCCGTTGTCTTCTTCGTCAAAATGAAAATATTCGTCTTCGGCGGCTTTCATTCTTGCTTCTTCTTCGTCTTCTTCTTCGTCAAAATGAAAATATTCGTCTTCGGCGGCTTTCATTCTTGCTTCTTCAAGTCTAATCAGGTCTTCTTGTTCTTTTGATGCATTCGGAAGAACTTCAACTGGCTTTAAAAGTACCGTTTCATCTTTTTTTTTATCGTTATCACTCTGACTTATTTCAATTTTGATTTCGGGTTCTTCAACAGTTTCTTCCTTTGAAATAATATCAGTTACAGACAAATTTTCAGATTCCACATAATCAATTTTTTCGTCAAAATCCGTAGAAATTTCTTCCTCTTCAACGATGATATCTTCAATATCATTTTCGGGCTGATAATTAAAAATCGGTTCGCTTACGGCAGTAAAAATTTCATCTTCGGCTTGAGCGATATTATTCTCAATTTGAACCAAATCCGAAAGCAAATCAACATCTTCAACTTCGTCATAGTTTTTGTCGCTTTCGTCAAAGAAAATATCTTCCGTAACGGCTTCCGCATTAACTGTCGTGTTTTCGTGTTGTTCGGGATATAAATTTACCGTAATAAAATTGCCGTCATCGGGGAAATATTCTATTTCCAACATATCATCATAGATAATGTTGTTATTTTGAATTTCATCTTCCCGAACAACATTTTCGGAAGAAACATTAACGTCATTTTCAGAAATATCGGGTTCTGTTTCTTCTGTTGGCGTTAAATTGGCAGAACCGAATCTTTTTTCTTCTTCTTCTGTTGGAGCTGATTCGAAGAACATAAGAGCGTCGTTGTCGTCAATATCGTCATCTGTCAATACGTCTTCCTGACTTTCCTGAATTTCTTCGACAGGCTTCTGCTCCGTGGTTAAATTTACCAAAATAAAGTCTGAATTTTCAGGATAATAAACAAAATCTACAATTTTTGTTCTTGTAAGCTTATGATAAACAGGACTAACATTATTTTCTTTTTCAATATTATTTTCTTCGACAGTCTTTTCTTGAACATCAACTTCATCTGAAACTATCGAATCATTTTGGGAATTACTTTTTTCGTTAATGACACTCTCTGTTTTGTCATTGGCAGACAAATTCAAATCACTTAAATCTTCGGTTTCTTCTTCGTCAAAATCAATAAAGCTTTCTGTAGATTGTGAATCGGAAACAATATCTATATTTTCACTTTTATTTTTATTTTCAATATTTGAATTTTGCGAAACTACTTCAATATGATTATGCAAATTCTGTACGGGCTGCACAGAAACTTTTTCTTCGTCTTGTCCGATATTTTGAATTAAATCATCTTGTGATTTTTTTTGAATTTCTTCGGAATTTTCCGTTTCTTCATCGTCAGGCACAAGAATATATGTTTCAACGAACCGAGCGAAACGGCTTTTCTTTGAATTATCTTTTTTTGTACTCATAGTTTTCTGTTCGGATTTAACCTTATCGGACATAATTTTCTCACTTTGTTTTCGTTGACTTTTTTTATTATGCTGATTTTTTGGCTGAACCTTAACAACAGGTTTTAGAGCTTCGCTTCCTATTGCCTCCAGCTGATAATACAGCGGCGTCAAGAAATAAAACGCTGCAAACGGAATCAATGCCAAAACCAAAGCCAGCCACACATTAGTAATAACCTTAAACAAAAACAGCATTCCCACAACGCCTATTGCGATAGCCAATAAAATTGCCGCAGTTATATAAATCCTTTTGCCGTACGATATATTTGAATTTTTATTACATACATAACAAGTATGTTCTCCGCTGTTCAGTTCAGACAATGCCCTCAGATAAGAAATACTGCTGTCGCAGTAAGGGCATTTTCGCACATTTTTGTTCATAATACAAGTTCCCCTTTTGCAGTGTCGCATACTTTCACATCAAACATTAAGCGAAACAGAATCAAATCTTTTCAGCAATGTTTGTGAAGATAACTGACTAATATATACTTTCGTAATGCCATTTTCGCAGATTACAACAAACGATTTCGGCAATTCATAAGACACATTTACAACTTTTCCGTTTTTTTCTGCAAGAGCAAGATAATTTTTCGTATGTTTAGATATAGTAGTAGTATCCAAGTCAAAAATACCCACAATATCTCTTTTCAAAATTACCACATCAGCCCCCAAATGCAAATACATACCGTTCTCCTTTTTTTAATACGTGAAGCAAGAATACGTGAAGCAAGAATACGTGAAGCAAGTTTATCTGTTACACAACTCTATAAGCCCCGACCATAAGTTTATAATTTACGGGTAGTTTTTGAAATAGCCTTTTGTTGACATAACATGCGTAACAAAAAGTTTGTTTAAAACGAGTCGAAAGCCGTATCCTGCGGACGCAGCAAGCAGCTGCCGTTACTTATCTGCATAAGCAATCCGCTTTTAAGACGCTCCGCAGACGCCGCTTCGCAGCAAGTGATAAATACCTGCCTGTTATTTATTTCGTTAAGCAAAAACATTTGGCGAGTAATATCCAATTCGCTTAATACATCGTCCAACAAAATAATCGGTTCTTGTTCGGTTGCTTTTTTCATCAATTCCGCTTCGGCTATCTTCATAGACACAACGCAGCTTCGTTGCTGTCCCTGAGAACCGAAATTTCTCACATTTACTCCGTTTATAGTTACTTCCAAATCGTCTTTATGAGGACCGAAAGAAGTAAATCCGTCACGCAAATCTATTTGACGTCCTGCTTTCAGCTTTTCTTCAATCGCATCTTTGACATTCGCACTGCTGCCGCACTGCTCGTCCGGCAACTCGCACAAATACCTCAGTGAAATTTCTTCTTTTCCGGCCGATATGCCTAAATGATATTTTTTTGCACAACTTTCCAAATGCTGCACATAATTTAATCTTGTGCGTACTATATTAGCTCCAAGGACAGACAATCTGTAATCCCATACGTCTAAAGTATCAAGAAGTCCCATATGTTCGGGGATATCTTTCAACAATGCGTTTCTCTGCATAAGCGTCTTGTTATATTTTGAAATCAGCTCAGCATAACTCGGCTTTATCTGACATATTGCCGTATCTAAAAACTTGCGTCTTTCTTTCGGGCCGTCCTTAACCAACGACAAATGCTCGGGAGAAAATACCACCAGACACAGCTTGCCTATAAGCGAAGTTACCGACTTTTGATTAATTCCGTTGAGCTTAACTTCCTTTTTGCTTCCCCAAAAAATTATCTCGGAACTTTGCTCTCTGTCTTCCGAAAAAAATTTTGAACAAATACGGGCATGGTCACAGCCGAATTTTATTAAGTTGCTGTCACGCACTCCACGAAAACTTTTGTTTCCGCTAAGCAGCCAAATTCCTTCGAGAAGATTTGTTTTTCCCTGAGCATTTTTTCCAAAAATCACATTAATTCCCTTATCCGGAACTATAACGGCGTCATGCAAATTTCGAAACCCTTCAAAATAGATTTCAGAAATATTCATTTTCCGCACACCCTTAACAAAATGCCGTTACATTCGGCAGTATCGCCGATTCTCATTTTTTTTCCACGCATTGTGCAGACTTCTCCGTTTACCGATACTCCGCCGTTCTGAATTAAGAGCTTTGCCTGTCCGCCCGTGCCAAAACCGCCGAGCTTTAAGAGATTGTCAAGCTTAATATATTCCGTATTAATATAAATATTTTCTTCTCTCAAAAAAATTCCCCCATAAATAGATTTATGCCAATCTCATAGGCACAACCAAGAAAATAAAACTGTCACCCTCGGGAGGTAAAATTTTCAAAGGCTTTAGAGGTCCGTTCAGCTCAAAAATAAGCTCGTCCGTATCCGCATTTTTTATCGCTTCAAGCAAATAGCGGTTGTTAAAGCCTATTTCAACTTCATTGCCCTCAAACGGCACGCTGACAGAATCGCTCGCTTTGCCAACAGTTGTTGTGCATGAAAGCTTTATTCCGTCGTCGGCAACAATAAATCTTACGGGAGTTTGCAGCTTTTCATTTGTCAAAAGCGACATACGCTCGACAGCCGAAACAATTTTTCTGGTGCTTATACGCAAACTTGTTGCCGCCCCCGAAGGAATAGTTCCGTAATAATCCAAAAATTGACCTTCAATAAGTCTTGATACAATCGAATAATTGTCAATCTTGAATATAACATGCTTTTTTCCGACTACAATGTGAACCGAACTGTCTTCTTCGCTGTTAATTCGCAAAAGCTCGTTAAGAGTTTTGCCCGGAACAATAAAGCTGCAGTTATTATCTCCGTCGATTTTTTCTTTTCTGATAGCCATTCTGAAACCGTCAACGGAAACTACGTGCAAATATCCGTCCTTTTTGTCGAATAAAGAACCCGTATAAATTGGCTTTGACTGATTGTCGGAAACTGCGTAGCAAGTTTGCTTAATCATATTTTTAATGACATTTGCGTTTATAGAAAAAGATTCCACTGCGTCAAATGTCGGTAATTCCGGATACTCATACGCTGAAATGCCTATTATTTGATAACTTGCAACGCCGCTGTTAATATACGTTACAAATTTATCGTCTGTTTCAATGGTGATAAGTTCTTCGGGCATAAGACGAACCATATCTGAAAAAAGCTTGGCTCCGAGAACAATTTCTCCCTCTTCTATTATAGTTGCCTCTAATTCGGTGCGAATACCAATTTCCAAATCGTATCCGCACATAATAACTATATTATTTTGAGCTTTTATTAAAATTCCTTCCAATGCCGGCATGGAATTTTTTGTTGCGACAGCTCTTTGCACATTGCTTACTGCCGCCGCAAGCTCGCTTTTATTAAATGTAACTTTCATTTCTTTCCTTTCTTTCCGACTTTCGCAGATAGAGACGAAGCCTGTTAAAGTTTTTTGTCCAACTTTTTTTCAAAAAAGTTGGCGGATTTCAAAGGCGGAGCCTTTGGTGGGTTTTTAAGGGCAACGCCCTTAACGATATATAGCTTTCAAAAAATTCTGAAATATAAAAATGTTCGTTCCCAAAAGAAAAAATCATTTGCTTGATTTTTTCAGAAAATTTTATGAAAGCAGTTTTTATCAATAACAAATATATATATTTATTTAGTAGTAGTAGTAGGGGGCAAGGAAATGTTAAAAAGCAGTTAAAATATAGGAGCTATCAAAGTAAAATCCTACTAACAGATTTTGACCTGTTTTAACAGATTCAACAGCGATTACGAAAACTATGTTGAAAGTGTTGAAAAGTATATGTTGAAAGTTAATAATATGTGGAAAACTCTTCGCTAAACCCTACTCGTAAGTTCGAACAAAATATGAACAAATTTTGTACAACACCAAACACTCACTGCCCCTCGTATTACAAACAGTAATATTTTGAACACCGGTTTAATATGTTGGAATATAAAAAAACACAAAGAAAATTCACCTTATTACATATCCTGTATATTCTTTATAATATCGTCAACCATTTCTTTAGTTTTTGTATCCTTTTCGATTTTCTTTTCCATTTCCTGAATTGTATATACGATAGTAGAGTAATGGCGGCCGCCAAATTCTTCTCCGATAGAAGTCATAGGCAGACCCGTTACTTGTCTTACTACATAGATAGCTACTTGACGAGCATTGCTGAGAGTTGCGCGGCGATTTTTGACCGAGCGTATTTCTTCGGCGGTAACTCCGAATGTGCGGGCTACTTCTTCAATAATCTTTTCTACTGTGACGGGAACGGGAACATCATTCGTCTGAACATCGGAGATAACTTCCTGAGCCATGGTTATTGACGGTTTTTCTCCGTTGAGAAAGCTTTTGGCTTTAATTTTCTTTACTACGCCCTCAAGCTGTCTAACATTTGTTTTTAATTTTGTCGCTATATATTCGCATATATCATCGGGTATTACAAAATCGAGCGATTCGGCTTTACTTTTCAGAATAGCAATTCTTGTTTCAAAATCGGGCGGCTGAATGTCGGCTATCAGACCCCATTCGAACCTTGTGCGAAGACGTTCTTCCAAAGTTTTAATTTCCTTTGGCGGACGGTCAGACGTGAGCACAATTTGCTTTTTTGCTTCGTACAAAGCGTTAAATGTGTGGAAAAATTCTTCCTGAGTAGATTCCTTGCCGCCGATAAACTGGACGTCATCGACCAAAAGAACGTCTGCGTTTCTGTATTTTTGGCGGAATTCAGCCTGATTAACCCTGCGAAGAGAGTCAACTATCTCGTTAGTGAAGTCATCGCCTTTTACGTAGGCAATTTTCATGTCGGGATTGTTGCTCAAGACTTCGTTTTTTATTGCGTGCAGCAAATGGGTTTTTCCAAGTCCTGAATTTCCGTAAAGGAAAAGCGGATTATATGCTCCTCCCGGATTCTGAGCAACCGCCGAGGACGCCGCATGAGCAAATTTATTTGAAGGACCTACTATGTAGTTTTTAAAAGTCAGCGGCGTATCGTCATCTGAGTTGCTTTCTTTTTCTGCTTCTTTTTTTACAATTTCGACTTCATCGGGAACAATCAATTTTACGTCAAAATTTTGACCAAAAATTTCTGCAAAAGCATCTTTTAACAGATTCAAGTAACATCTGGTTACAGTTTCGCGATGAAATTCATTAGGGACAAGCAATTTTATTTGAAGTAAATCAAAATCAATTTCTTTAGGTTCAATTCTGCTTATCCATGTTTGGAAAGCTACCTTTGTAATTTTGTTGCGGCAGTAATCGCAAACGATACTCCACGTTTCGTTGAATGAATCCATGCTATAAACAAACCCCCAATCAATACTACTGCTGTATTTTTGAGCAGCAGAGCTTAAAAATAATTTATAATTGTATAATTGCTTGTTTTATTTACCCTGCGGCATATTCTCCCCGCTTTTTTGAAAAAAAGCTTGGCAAAAAACTTAAACAGGTTACATCAAATTTAGACAAACGGTTAGTTTATCGTATTTAATACTTTTTTTAAGTTTTATGCTGCTTAAAAAGCGTGAGGATTCTGCCGAAACAAAGCTTCGGGTGAGCATATATAGGGCTGGAAACAAACCGCAATTTCCCATACTGCTTACTATAATTAGAGTTATTATAGCATAAACTCATTATTTTTTCAACATTCAACATAAGGATTATAATTAAAAAATTTTGTAAAATTAGCAGAAATATCGTTTAGCTGTTCTAAATTCACAGAATTTAAGGGGGAAATGTGGAAAACTTGCCAAAATAATAGTGTTAAAATTATGTAATATTGCTGTTAAAATTACGGATTTTTGTTAAAAAGATAGAAAAATATTGATATATATTGACTTTTTTCCGTTTTTTATTTAAATTTATACTGTTAAGTGTTGTTTTATAATCGGTTTTGTTAACTTGTAATGACAATAAATTTCACCGTTGAACGAAACCGCAGCTTTGCTCCGAGAAATTTATTCGGGCAAAAGCGTTTAAAACTTCAATTTTCTATTGACATAACGCTTGCAATTAAGGTATAATGTTATATTGCAAGGTTATATTCCCGAAAGGAGGATTTTTGTATGCTGAGAACATATCAGCCTAAGAAGCTTCACAGAAAAAAGGAGCATGGCTTCAGAAAGAGAATGTCAGACCGCAACGGACGCAAAGTTTTGGCTCGCCGCAGAGCAAAGGGCAGAAAAAGACTTTCGTACTGATTTCGTCCGGCACAATTACAGTGCAGTGATTATCGGGTATATCTTTCCGAAACAAAAATACTTTTTCTTAAATTATATTTTTATTTAGAGTAACATCGGGAGATATACCTAATTTGCTGCTGTTTGTCAGAGAGGGTTATTTATGTCAAAACTGCTGACAATTAAAGAAAGCTATACATTTAGGCGGCTGTACAAAAGTAAAAAATGCTATGTGTATCCGCAAATCGTTGTATATGTTGCTAAAAATCGTTTGGGAGTGTTTCGTTATGGAATAACAGCCGGCAAGAAAGTCGGCAACGCTGTTGTGCGAAGCCGGTGCAGACGTGTTATTCGTGCAGCCGTGGAAAGTTATGCGGAGCAGCTTTCCTGCTGCGAACGAGGTTATGACGTGGTTATTGTTGCCCGCACGAAGACAGCGTTCGTAAAATCAACCGATTTGATTAAGCCTATCGGTGACAGCCTTGTTAAATCAGGGGTGCTGAAGTAGATTAATTATATATAAAAAAATTTCACAAATAATGAAAAAATTGCTTATTGGCATTATTAAGTTTTATAAAAAACGCATATCTCCGCTGACCGCTCCATGCTGCAGATTTTCGCCAAGCTGCTCGCAGTATGCGATAGACGCTGTCGAACGTTTCGGAGCTTTTCGGGGAAGTTGGCTTGCGTTGAAACGTATTTTAAGGTGTAATCCTTTTGTCCCCGGGGGGTATGACCCTGTCCCGGATAAAATAAATAAAGTAAAAAAAATAAAAAAGAAAAGAAATTTCAAGAAAATTAAATATAAAAAATAATATTTAATTTTTATATTTAATAGCTGTGTTGTGTTTTTATAAAGTTTTATCATGCAGCCGAAAGGGTATTATTTGATGAGTGATTTATTTAATATCATAGGTTATATTTTTGGATATGTACTTTGGTATGCTTATCTTGCGGTGGGAAATTTTGCAGTGGCTATCCTTATATTTACAGTTATTTTGAGAATTTTTCAGTTCCCACTCCAGATAAAAAGCCAAAAATCAATGGCAGGCAGTATGCGTTTGTCCAAAAAACAACAGGAAATTCAGGAAAAATACGGTCGTGACAGAGAAAAAATTAACGAAGAACTCACAAAACTTTACGAGAAAGAAAATTTAAGTCCGACAAGCGGCTGCGTGACAACGCTTGTTCCGATGTTTCTGCTTATGGGCGTATATTGGACTGTGAGAAATCCTATCACAAATACGCTTCATATAGCAAAAGATACTGTCACAAAAATGCTTGCTTACGGTCAGGGTTTGCCCGTGGTTGGTTCGGGGCTTTCAGGTTATTACGGACAAGTTAATTTTATGAGCATTTACAACGAACTCAGCGGAAACTCCGAGTTTATTGTAAAAACGGGGTTAACTGCGGCAGATATGTCAAAGCTTGACAGTTTTGCCCGTGGTTTTAAGATGTTTGGTTTAAATCTGCTTGAAATGCCCAGCTCATACGGCATTAAGTCGGTGTTTATTCTGTTTCCTGTTTTGTGTTTTGTAACGTCTTTCGGCACAAGCCTTATTTCTATGAAGATGAACGGGACAAACATGTCTTTGAAAGGGCAGCAGGGCTGCATGAATTCGATGTTTTTGCTTATGCCGCTTATGTCAGCATGGATTGCTTATTCTGTTCCTGCCGCTATTGCTTTGTACTGGATATATTCCAATATTATTGGTTTGATTACCACTGTTATTATCCATAAATTTTATAATGCCGACGCTATGAATGCTCTTGACGAGGCAAGGAGAATCGCTTTGCTTGAAGAAGAAGAGCTGAGTGTAAAAAAAGTTGTAAAAGTGATTGATAATTCTGGAATGTCGGCGAAGCCCAAAAAGAAGAAGAAAAAGTAAGAGGAAAATTTTGGAGGTGTAATTGTGGTTAAAGAGGCATTTGGTATCGGCGACACAATTAATGACGCTTTGAAAGCGGCGTGCAAGGAATTAGGAATTGACTCCGAAAAGGCACAGTATGAGGTTATTCAGGAACCCGAAAAGAAAAAATTCGGTCTTTTTGGAGGAAATCCGGCTAAGGTAAGAGCATATATCGAGATTACTCCGGCACAGAAAGCGTGCGAGTATTTGAAATCTGTTCTTTCCTGCATGGGATTGAATGATATTGAGTTTGAAGTAACCGAAGAAGACAATACTGCTGAAATTAATTTAAAAGGCGAAGACGTAGGATTCATAATTGGCAGAAGAGGCGAAACGCTCGACGCACTTCAATATCTTGCGGGATTAGTAGCAAATCATGTTGATAATCAGTATTACAGAGTAACCATTAATACGGGTAACTATCGTGAAAAGAGAGAAGTAACGCTTGAAAATCTTGGAAAGAAGCTTGCAATAAAAGCGGTGAAAACCGGAAAGAGCATTAATCTTGAACCGATGAATCCATATGAAAGACGTATTATACATACGGCTGTACAGCAGGTCAACGGAGCTATTTCTTTCTCGGAAGGCGAGGTTTTAGACCGTCATGTTGTTATAGCACCTGACCCGAAGAACCCAGTTAAGCCACGCAGAAGCGGCGGATATCATGGGGGCAAGTCACAGCGACAGGGCAAAGGCGGCGGACGTTCGGGTTCATATAACGGCGGACGCGGCAGCAGTTCGGGCGAGTATAAGAGGTCGTCTTACAAGCAGCCGATAGAGAGAAAGCCGTATCAGAACAAGTATAACAAGCCGTCCGATGATGAAATGATAACGACTTCTTCAACATTCAGTCAAAGAAGTCCTATTGAAAAGGCAGGACTGCCGCTGTTCAGTAAAATTGAAACTAAAGGCGATGAATAATGCCTTTAATATGTAAAGACTTTAGAAAGGCATCTTTATAGATGCCTTTTAATTTTTCCCGCTTTTTTGAAAAAAAGCTTGGCAAAAAACTTTAACAGGGTTACATCGGGTTTGAGTAAAAATTGCAAAGTTTTTGCCCCGCTTTTTTCAAAAAGCGGGCGGATTCCAAAGGCAGAGCCTTTGGTGGGTTTTTAAGGGCGAAGCCCTTAACGATATATTGCTCATCAAAAATGACGCTGTGCGGCATTTTTGTAAAAATCGACTATTAATTAAATAATTAATTAATTGGCTAATTTAAAATTATAATAAATATTAAAAAGGAGTATATTATGGAAAAAACTATTGCCGCTATTTCAACACCTTTTGGAACAGGTGGTATTGGAGTTATAAGAGTATCGGGAAATAATTCAATTAAAATATGCGATAAAATATTTAAAAGTATAAAAAATAATAAACTATCAGACATGAAAGGTTATACCGCCGCATTAGGCAAAATTTACGACGAACAAGAACCCCTTGACGAAGTAATAGCAACTGTCTTTCGTTCTCCTCACAGTTACACGGGCGAAGACGTTGTCGAACTCTCTTGTCACGGGGGAATGTATATTACAGAACAAGTCCTGCGTGTTGTGCTTAAAAATGGTGCTGTCCTTGCCGAACCCGGCGAGTTTACCAAAAGAGCCTTTTTAAACGGGAAAATTGATTTGACAGAATCAGAGGCAGTCATGGACATTATCTCCGCAAAGGGCAAGGCTGCCGCAAGGTCGGCTTTGGGCATGAAAGAGGGCAGACTTAGAAAGGAAATTGACAATATTAAATCTTTACTTTTGAATGACGCCGCCCACCTTTCGGCTTGGGCAGATTATCCCGAAGAAGATATTCCCGAAGTTTCACGTCAAACTTTGTCTGATAATCTTAACAACGCCATAGAACAGCTTGAAAAAATGCTTAAAAGCTATGACACGGGAAAAATTATAAAAGAGGGTGTGGACACTCTTATTATAGGCAAGCCCAATGTCGGAAAATCTACCCTTATGAATTTTTTGTCGGGCTGCGAAAAAAGCATTGTCACAGACATTCCCGGAACTACAAGAGATATAATTCAGGAAACTGTTATTTTAGGAAGTACAGTATTACTTCTTTCAGATACTGCCGGACTGCGTGACACTGATAATCCTATTGAAAAAATTGGTGTGGAGCTTGCAAAAAAACGTCTTCAGTCATGCGGATTAGTTCTTGCAGTGTTTGACGCTTCAAGACCTCTTGACCAAAACGACCATGAAATGCTTGAGCTTGTCGGCGATGTGCCGTCTGTTGCAGTCATCAACAAAAGCGACTTGGTATCCGTTATTGATACCGACTATATAAAAAGCAAAGTCGACAAAATTGTCTTTGTTTCAGCCGTAAAGGGCGAGGGAATTGAAGAACTTACTAAAGCCGTAGAAAAATTGACGGGTACAGACAGCTTTGACGAAAATTCCGTAATGCTTTCAAACGAACGTCAAAGACAATGCGTTATTAACGCACTCGATTCTTTAAAAGAAGCTTACGACGCAATTACTATCGGTATGACTTTAGACGCTGTTACTGTTTCTTTGGAATATGCCGTTCAGTCATTGCTTGAATTGACAGGGGAAAGGGCAAGCGAAGTTGTTGTTCACAGTGTCTTTTCTAAATTCTGCGTGGGAAAATAAATAAGGAGTGAAAAAATTTGAGTTATTTTGCAGGAAAATTTGATGTCGCCGTAATCGGTGCGGGGCATGCTGGAATAGAGGCGGCTCTTGCGTCTGCAAGACTTGGCTGCAAAACGGCAGTCTTTACAATTAATATGGACGCTGTCGGAAACTGCCCCTGCAATCCGTCAATAGGCGGTACTGCTAAGGGACATTTGGTAAGAGAAATTGACGCTTTAGGCGGAGAAATGGGCAAGACTGCCGATGAGTGTCTTTTGCAAATGAGAATGCTTAACAAAGGAAAAGGCCCTGCCGTTCATTCTCTCAGAGCCCAGATAGACAGACGAAAATACAGCGAAACTATGAAACATAAATTGGAGCTTCAAGAAAATCTTGAACTTCATCAGGCTGAAATCGTTAAACTTCAAGAAAATGAAAACTGCTGGACAGTCACTACTCGAATGGGTGCCGAATACGAAGTCAAAGCCGTAATTATTGCCACAGGCACTTATTTGGGCGGAAGAATTTATATTGGAGAAGTTTCTTACGAAAGCGGTCCGGACGGAATTTTTCCGGCAACTTTTTTGGGGCAGTCATTAAAAGACTTGGGACTATCTCTCAGAAGATTCAAAACCGGAACTCCCGCAAGAGTTTTGCGTTCAAGCATAGATTTTTCTGATTTGGAAATTCAAGAGGGCGACGAACCTGTTGTTCCATTTTCATATGAAACAGAAAATACTCTCAAAAATAAAGTCGTTTGTCATATAAGCTGGACAAACCAAAATACTAAACAAATCATTCTTGACAACATTCACAGGTCGCCGCTTTACAGCGGAATGATTCACGGAGTAGGCCCTCGATACTGTCCAAGTCTGGAAGATAAAATCGTTCGTTTCAGCGACAAGGAGCGTCACCAGCTTTTTATCGAGCCTTGCGGAGAAAATACCGAAGAAATGTATTTGCAGGGAATGTCCTCGTCTTTGCCCGAGGAAGTTCAGCTCAAATTTTATCACTCTATCAAAGGCTTAGAAAATGCCGTTGTAATGCGTCCGGCTTATGCTATCGAGTATGACTGCGTAGACCCTCTGCAAATGAACAACACCCTTGAATTTATCGAACACCCCGGATTATACGGAGCAGGTCAGTTTAACGGTTCTTCTGGTTATGAAGAAGCCGCCGCTCAGGGGCTTGTTGCCGGCATTAATGCGGCTCTTAAAATAAAGGGCGAAGAACCCATAATTTTAGACCGTGCCGGTTCTTATATCGGAACTCTTGTAGATGACCTTGTTACAAAAGGGGCAAATGACCCGTACAGAATGATGACTTCCCGAAGCGAATACAGACTTATACTTCGTCAGGATAACGCCGATGAAAGATTAACTCCCATTGGCAAAAAAATAGGTTTGATTTCCGATAAGCGTTTTGAAAAGTTCCTTAAAAAACAAGAGCTTAAAAAACAGGAACTTCAAAGAATCAGAAACAAAGTTATAGCTCCCTCGGAGAGCGTAAACAATTTGCTTGTTTCACGTGAAACATCTCCGATTACTACGGGCGTAAAGCTTGTTGACCTGATAAAGCGTCCTCAGCTTTCATACGAAATTTTAACCGAGATTGACGATGACAGACCTCAACTTGACCCGAACATTTTCGAGCAAATCGAAGTTGAAGTCAAATACGAGGGTTATATTAAAAAACAGCTTGCTCAGGTTGAACAAATGCGAAGAATGGAAAAAAAGCTTTTGCCTGCCGATATTGATTACAGAACAATTACGGGGCTAAGACTTGAGGCTCAGGAAAAACTTAACAAAGTACACCCGACAAACTTAGGTCAGGCAAGCCGTATTTCAGGAGTTAGTCCGGCAGATATAAGCGTTTTAGTAATATGGCTTTCAAAATGAGGTGGCTATGGAACAATTAAAAAAATATTGCGGTGAAATTGGAATAACTCTCGATGATTTTGCTTTGCAGAGATTTCATAATTATATGAACCTTGTTATTGAATGGAATCAAAAAATAAATCTCACTTCAATTACTGACAAAGACGAGTTTATTGTAAAGCATTTTTTTGACAGCCTTACATTAATTAAAGTTATGAACATTAAAAAGGGCAGTAAAATTATTGACGTCGGAACAGGAGCAGGATTTCCCGGTATTCCTTTAAAAATTGCCCGTCCCGATATAGAAATTACACTGCTCGACAGTTTAAATAAAAGAATGGTATTTTTGCAAAACGAAGTTCTTCCGGCGTTAGGCTTGACAGCGGAAGTAATTCACGGCAGGGCAGAGGACTTGTCAAAAAATCCCCAATACAGAGAACAATTTGATTTTGCCGTCAGCCGTGCGGTTGCTAATTTGTCATCGCTGAGCGAATACTGCATACCGTTTGTAAAAGTCGGCGGAAGCTTTATTTCTATGAAAGGTCCAGACAGCGAAGAAGAAATAAATTCTGCTGCCAACGCAATAAAAATTCTCGGCGGAAAGTTAGGTTCAACTGTGCCGTTCATTTTGCCTGACGGAAGCGGCAGAACGATTGCCGTAATTAACAAAATAAAATCTACTCCCGACAAATACCCGAGGAGAGGGGTTAAAATTAGTAAGCAGCCATTATAATTTCTCTTTGAAAAAAATTTAAAATTTTTTTATTTTGTTTGCAAAATTCGACACACAAAACAGGTTTTATGTGCTATAATATATATGTCATCAAAACCAATGAGGTGTGATACCGTGGTTAACGGAAAAATTAAAGGCGAAAGCAAAATTGAAATGATACCTGTTTTTCAGATTTCAGTAAATCCCTCTCAGCCACGAAAACAAATAAATAAAAAAGAAATTATTTCATTATCTAAAAGCATTGAGCTTAACGGAGTTTTACAACCGCTGACAGTTCGTGATGTAAGTCCTTTTGAGTACGAATTAATTTCGGGAGAACGCAGACTCCGAGCGGCAGTCATGGCAGGATTCAGCTTTGTACCGTGTATTATTATTCATTGTTCCGAGCGGCAGGCGGCAGTTTACGGACTTCTGGAAAATGTTCAAAGAATAGACTTATCTTACTTTGAACAAGCTGATTATATAAAAAAGCTTGTTGATGATTACGGATTAACTCTTGAAAAAGTATCAAGGCAAATTGGAATAAGCGAATTTTGTGCGGCAGATAAATTAAAGCTGAGCGAATTTACAACAGAAGAAAGAAAAATCTTATCTGAAAATTTAATTCCGGAAAGCTACGCATATATATTGCTGAAAGTTAAAGACAGCATCATAAGATTGAACATTATTAAAAAGATAGCTGAAAATCAGTTATCCTTAATTGATACGGAAGAATTAGTTCAAAGTTTGATTTCACCTGATTATGAAAAGGCTTTGAGAGCTAATCAAAAAATTGTAATAAAGGATATACGCCCCTTTTTTAACACAATAAGAAAGGCAGTTTCAACAATGAAACATTCCGGCATAAAGGCTGTTGAAGAAAAAACAGAAACGGAAGATTTCATTGAGTATCGAATCCGAATTACAAAATAAAACAGCGTACTTCTAATATCCATATACACATTTCTTCATACCCCTTTATTCGGTTATACCGAAGGCAGAACTCCGTGTGACAAATTTTTATTTGGCATACGGAGTTTTGTTCCGCTTTTTTGAAAAAAAGCTTGGCAAAAAACTTTAACAGGGTTGCATCGGGTTTGAGTGAAAATTGCAAAGTTTTTGCCCCGCTTTTTTCAAAAAGCGGGCAGGGTGCAGGGACAGCGTCCCGCTCGCCGAAGGCAGGCAAAAGCCCTTTTAGGGGTGAATTTCAAAAACAGTCCGGCGGACTGTTTTTGAAAGAGGGGCATTTTGGCAGAAAATGCCCCTAAGCTGCAACTTAAACTAAACTTACCTCGCCGCTCCAAGGCGACAAAAAATGTTTCACGTGAAACAATTCGAGTGTTTAACAAAAGTGTTTGAGATTAAAAGAAAAATGTTTCACGTGAAACAATTCGAGTGTTTAAC
>CACWIU010000002.1:0-9480 GCA_902761025.1 uncultured Ruminococcus sp.
TTTAGTTACTTCTGCTTTTGAATCTCCTACTAATATACCGACATTATCAAAACCCTCTGCCGTGTCAAACGGAGCAAAGCTGTTAATATATGAATAAATATCATTAACTTTCGTCATTATAATAATCTCCAAATCTTCTTATAATTTCTTCTATTACAAAGTCAATTTCATGCGTATCTTTTCCGTCATGTTTGCCGCCCTGCGAACGAAAACGAAGTTTTTTTAAAATTTGATGCAAATATACCTTTGACAGCTCGTCTTCTTCTTTCAGTTCGCCTATGTAAAAATAAGAAATATCTGCTGTTTTTATGTTTCCGCTGTAAACGGCTTGCAGCACCGTATAGTATTTTCCGGAATGAACGCAAGCTTTTTCACGGACAATATCAAATCCGTTTTCCAAAAGATATTTTCGCAAAACATATGCTCGTGTCATAGGCTGCAAAATCAAATTTTTATCCGAACTTTTAAGCCATTCCGCACGGTCAATAATTGATGTGATAAGTTCCGCGCCCATACCGGCAATTACAATGTCATCTGCTTCGTTAGACGATATATTATCCAAACCGTCGCTGAGCCTTACCGAAACAATATTTTCACATCCATATTTCTTTATGTTTTCTTCGCCGCTCTTTAATGGCAAGGGTCGAATATCAGCCGCAACCGCCGATTGTATAATCCCTTTTTTCGCAAGCCATATAGGAAGATACGCATGGTCTGTACCTATATCGGCAACTCTTGTTCCCTCTCTTACAAATTCAGCACAAGTGCTAAGACGGTTATCCAACGCAAAAATCTTTCCCACTTGAATCTCCTTTATTATACGCAAAGCAAATTTATTTATAAATTCAAAAAATCGCAGCCGTTCAACAGCTCGTTATTTTATTATATTCTATTGCGGTATAAAAATCAAGGAGCATTTTTCATAAAAATACCTCTTGTTTTTATTTGGCGGCAAGCATATAACTTATTGACAAATACGGTTCAAAATGCTAAAATTTATAATGTAAATGTTTTGTGTTTCTGTATTTTATTGATAAATTGAAACGAATTATAATTCACACAAAAAATTTTTTGATTGTTTTGAAAAATCACTTTTAGCAATTTCTGCGATTGATTTTAAAGTATTGATGTTTTGGAACACAATCTGAAAAATTGTTTTGCGTCGCGTTTTTTATTTATTACAGCCGGATTACACGCAAACACAAAATAAATTTTTATAAAAAAGGAGATTATCTTTATGGCAAAAAGAAACTTTAAGGCATCAGCCAAAAAGTCACTGGCAGTTGTTTCAGCGATTGCGCTGCTCTTGTCTTGTGGTACTATCGGTATGTTTACCGTAAATGCCGCTGAAGCGGATTCAACTCAAAGTCTTGCAAAAAATCCAAAAGCCGCTACTCAGATGTACATTTACGACAAAAACGGAAACGATATCACAAACAGCCACCTTATTTATGTGGACAACTCGTCTGCCGCAGGTCAGCCCACTTCCGAACAGATTACTGTTAAAATCGTTAACGCTAACGGAGAATTAGACGACGAAATCCTCGTTTCCGAACCTATGGACTCCAATCAGAAACACTGCGCTATTTCTTACAACAGCGAAGTCTACAACAAAAATGAAAACTCTTGCGAAGCAACCTTTACTCTTAGCGGATGCACTCATGACATTCAAACATTAAGTGACCCAATCACGGGCGAACCGTATAAGGACATTGTCGAAATACCTTTTGAGCCCGGCACGGAAAATTTAACTTTCTTTACAAAAAGCGGCGAAGTTAGCCGTCCGTTTACAGTTGTTACTCTCCAGCCTGCAACAGACATGAATGTGTACTGGGGTTCCGGAAACAACAGATCAAAGTTAGATGTAAATGACTATGTAATGAGCAACAGCGCCGGCGTTGTTGCCGTTGCCAACCATAAATACAACCTATACGCCGATGTAATCGGCAGCTCTACAGACGAAGTAGAATGGTCGGTTTATGAGGGTATTTTTAATAAGTACGACATAGACAGCGGTTATGAACCCGAAGAAACAAGAAAAGCCGAAATTTCTCAACAGGGCGTTTTCACTCCTAAAGAAAACGGTAACGTTACTATCGTTGCTTATTATGCCGCAACAGCAAGAGCAAGGCGAGGCGTTTCTTCTCCGGAAGATATTGTAACCGACAGACCTTATGCGATTGGTACAAAACTTAGAAGAGTGCCTAGCCCTAAAATTGATATCTTCTTCTCAAAATATTACTCTATTGCAAGAGAAGGCGGTTTGCCAAACGGCAGAATTCTTTATGAAAACGAATTGAAAACCATTTCTGTAAATAAACAGCCGCTTTTTGATAATAACGGTAATTACATAACAGAAACTACAAGTGTTACCCCCACAAATCAAGATGGCGCTTCAATTAAATTTACCGAAGAAGTTGATGGAAACGGTCGTTTGATTTTAACCGAGAATGAACAAGATGGTAAATATGGTACCATAAATCTATACAAACCCGTATATACAGATTTAATCAACGTACCAAAATATATTAACGTATATATCATTAAAGAAAACCCGGCTAAGTCGATGACTTTCTCTAACCCCATATCGGCTATGGAAATCAATGATACGCATAAGCTGGAAATCGAAGCGGAACCAACTTACAAAGGCGACGGCTACGACTCCGGCGCAACCGACGTTTATACATGGAAATCCAGCAACCCGAGCGTTGCTACAGTAGACCAGTACGGTCTTGTTACCGCTGTAAAAAGAGGCGATACTAAGATTACTGCCTACGGCGAAAACCAAAAGGTTTATGCGGAATGCAACATCACTGTGCTTACAAAAGCAAGCAAAGTTGAAATCAGCCCTAAGCCAACGTCTGTTCGTATAGGTCAGTCCATTGAGCTTACCGCAACGATGAGTCCAACCGATGCCAACGAGGAAATTGTTTGGTATACCGAAGACGGAAGAACTGATATTGTAAAACTTACGCCAACAACTGTCGGTGAGCTGACTAACGTACAGACTGTTTTGGTTGAAGGTTTGTCTACCGGCACAACTTATGTTATTGCAAAAGCTAAAAATTCGGGATTTGTTGACAAATGTCAAGTAACAGTTAATGATAAAATTCCTTCCGATGATCTTGCTGTTTCTACGGTAATTGGGGATAAAATAACAAAAATCCCGCAAGACTCTAAGGATTACATTTATACTCACCCAATTTATACTACACAGGATATCACTTTTGATTCGTTCTTGACGGGTCCTGACGGCAGCCTTTCCGATGACGAAGTTATATGGCATATCGAAGGCAACGATTCCGACTATGTTACTGTTTTGAATCAAGACGCAAGACAAGATATTGAAGCAAAACAAATTGTAATTCATGGCGCTTCCGAAGGTACTGTAAAGGTAACGGCTTACGCAAAGTCAAAGCCCGATAAGGTTAAAGTTTCTTTCAACGTTGAAGTTCGCAAAAGCTGTGACTACATTACTATCAAAAACATTAGCGGCAATTCCGTTTCTTCAAAATCATTGAATGTTGGCGAGTCGTACACTGTTATGGCTGATTTAACCACATATGACGTAAATAATCCTCGTAAACATTCGGACGGTATCGCTTCATGGACATCGAGTGAGCCGGAAATCGCAAGCGTTGACGATAAAGGCAATATTACCGCTATTAAGAACGGTTATGCTAATATTATTGTTAAAACTCTTTCGGGTAAAGAAAATTATATTTCAATTTATGTGTTTACTACTTCTTCTGTAATCCTGCAAGGCGACAACATAAAATTGCCCGATTCTACTCATACTGAGCCTTATACGAACGTTACTATGTATAAAGATTATTCAACGGGTAATCTAATCGCAGATAAATATTTCTACGCTACGGTTTATGACCAAAACAATCAGACTGTGTCAAACTTTAACTGCACTTGGACTTCCGATAATGAAAATGTTGCTACTATTGACAGCAGTGGACATGTTACGGCAAAAGACATTGGACAAACTACTATCACAGTAAAATCAGGTTCAAAATCACAGTCATGTATCCTTTACGTTTATGCTCCCATGGATGCTTCAAATGACATTGAACTTGACCCGATGATTTATTCTCCTTTTAAAACCGCATACGAACCTCATCCCACTTTCACTGTTGGCGGTCGCACCTTGAAAGAAGGTAGAGACTACACAGTCGAATACTTTGATAACAAGGGTATTGGTTATGCGTATATGAAGGTTACAGGCATTGGCGAATATAAAGGCGAAAAGTATGTTTACTTCAGCATCGTTTCAAAAAATATTTCCGAACCCGAGGTAAAAGTTTCCAATATCGAAAAACAAAAGTGTACAGGTAATGAACTATACCCGGATTTTACCATTACATACACTGACATCGATACAAAACAGGAATACACATTGGTGAAGAATACGGATTATGAAGTGTATTATGCGTCTAATGTTTTCCCGGGAACATGTACAATCACTATTACAGGAATAGGTAATTTTGTCGGTCAGATTAATACCTCTTTTGATATTTATTGTAATCATGAGCATTTGAAAGATTTGAGAACTATTAAAGAACCCACACGCAATGATACAGGCGTTGAAGAAGGAACTTGTGAGGTTTGCCGTGAAGTCGTACAGAGGTCTATACCCGTAAAAACAGTTGTCGGCATGTGCGGCAACCTTGACGGCGATGAGGACATTACTGCTAATGACGCGCTCTTAATTCTTAGAGCTTCTGTAAATCTTGAAACATTTGATTTTGATCAGACTTACCTTGCCGATATTGACGGCGACGGTACTATTACATCAGCAGACAGTTTAAGCGTGCTCCGTTACAGCGTTGGTCTGAAAGATGCAAACAGCAAAGTCGGAGAATATATTTGATTTGTTAATTTGTTATTTAACTAAATAATTTATAAAAATACCGATGAGAAATTTAATTTATTTTTTCATCGGTATTTTTTTATAAAAAAAGAAAATACCGACACCGCATAATACAACGCAGTATCGGTACTCCCGTTCTGTCAAAACATAAATAATAAGTAGTAGTCGTCCTTTGCTCTTTACAGTTATATCATATAAAATCAATTACGTAAACAGCATTTTATTAATATTTAGACAACAAGCTGTAAAATTATTGTAAAAAAATCATCATAAAACCGCATTTTTAGCATATACTTTTTAACAAAGCTATTCGGAGGATTTTTATAATGACAAAATACAATGACTTTAACTCTCAAAACAATCAAGCTGTCACAATCACTCAAAATGTTCTGTTAGGCGGAGCTGTCGGAGCAGCCGTTTGTTCCGCTCTGCTTGCTTTGCTGTCTTTTTTGTTTGTGAAATTCGGCACACTGCCGCTGCATTATCTGCCAATCATTACAACCGCCGTTGGAGCTGTGGGGGCATTTGCCGGAGGATATTTCTCTGTAAAACTCCATAAAAAACAAGGTTTAATCTTAGGAGCTTTAACCGGCTTTTTGATTTTCTTGATAGTATTTTTCACAGGGATTGGAAAAGGCACTGAATATAATATCGGCAATCTTGTAATAAAATGCTCCGTAATGGTTGTCATGGGAGCTTTGGGCGGCATTGTAAAAGTCAATAAAAAAACAAAAGTAAAAAAATACAACTGAGCTTTCTTGGAACAACAGACAGGGCTGAATCAACTGTAATGGCGAATGCCATTACAGTTCCCCGCTTTTGAAAAAAGTGGGGCGGCAAGGCTGTAAGCCTGCCGGATTCAGCCCTTGTTGGTTTCATTAAACTTAATCTTAATACTCGTCATATTCTTCATTTTGTTCAAAAAAATTACTTTCGTCATTAAGTCCGTTTTTTTCTAATTTTTCCGCTTTTTCACACTGAATGACATTATACACCGTAGAAATACAAGCAATTATTGCACCGAACAAACCAAAGTCAAAAGTCACCCAATGGCTCATCACAACTCCTATAAAAAACACGATGATAAACAACAGCATTGCCACAAAATGCATCATACCCATATTAGTATAAAATGTTTTACTTCGCATACTGCAACCCTCCAATACAAAAACGGTAAGAAAGATGTTCTTACCGCCTATTGTAGCATTTTGAGAGAATAACGTCAAGTATTTTTTTGACATATGCAAATATATTTGTTTATTTATGTCAAACTTTATCCAAATTAGCAAATTTTGCCATTAATTTTTTAGTGCCTACCTTATCAAAAGCTATCTCAAGGAGCGTATCGTTACCGACAGTCTGAGCTGACAAAACAACACCTTGACCAAATGTTTTATGCTGTACCGTATCGCCTGCTTTAAATGAAACACTGCCGGACGAATTAGTATTTACATTAGGTTCGGCATTAGTCGAAAATGCCTTGGCGCTGGTCATAAGACGTGCTTTCGGACGGGCTTTTTCCACAATTTCAGGATTGCAAACAACAACTACCGGCTCGGTTTGTTCAACATATTCGTCGGGAATTTCTCTTGTGAACAACGACGGACGGTTATATTTTGTCGAACCAAAAAGCATGCGAGATTTTGATTTTATCAAATAAAGTTCCTCTTTCGCGCGAGTAATTGCCACATAAGCAAGTCTTCGTTCTTCCTGCATATCTTCCTCGTTATAAATCGCTTGAACACCGGGGAAAATTCCGTCTTCCATACCGGGGATAAAAACTATCGGGAACTCCAGCCCTTTTGCGCTGTGCATTGTCATCAATACTACGGTGTCTGATTCTTCGTCATAATTATCTATGTCCGAAATCAAAGATATTTCTTCCAAAAAGCCGTACAAATCGGCATTCTCTCCGTTTTCTCGCTCATATTTCACTATATTCGATTTAAGTTCCAATATGTCCTCATATCTTTGCTCATAATCGTCTTTTTCACGCTTCAGATAAGATTTGTAATCTATCGTTTCTACAAGCTGAGTATAAAGGTCTGCCAAACTTGTTTCTCCGTCCTCGGCCATATCTGCAAAATGATTTATAAAAGCGGCAAATCCCATAAGTTTTGCCGATACTTTGCTAAGCGCGTCATATTCGTCTGCTCTGCTGATAACGTCAAAAATGCTCAAACTCATAGACGCCGCAATTTCAGCAGCTTTGTTTACCGTAGAATCACCAATAGAACGCTTTGGCTTGTTTATAATGCGTCTGAGCCTGATATTGTCGTTTGGATTGCTTATAACCTGCAAATAAGCCGTCATATCTTTTATATGCTCTCGGTCATAGAAACGATGTCCGCCTATTAAACGATGAGGTATTCCGTTGCGGACAAAAGACTGCTCAATATTGTTGCTCTGGGCATTCATACGGTAAAGAACCGCATAATCGCTGTATTTGCGTCCGTGGGCTACTCCGTCTAAAATTTTATCGGCTATAAAAGCCGATTCCTCACGCTCGGTTTTGACTGTATGAATATCAATTTTTTTACCTGCGGCGTTTTCCGTCCAAAGCGTTTTTCCCTTACGCTCAATGTTATGACTGATAACCGCATTTGCGGCGTTCAAAATTGTTTTTGTGCTTCTGTAATTCTGTTCCAAACGAATAACCGCCGCATTTACAAAGCTTTTTTCAAACGAAAGAATATTTCCTATATCAGCTCCCCTGAATTTATAAATACTTTGGTCGTCATCGCCCACAACGCAAATGTTATTATATTTTGCCGCAAGCATACTTACAAATTTATACTGAACTTTATTAGTATCCTGATATTCGTCAACCATTATGTACTTGAATTTATTCTGATAATATTCGAGTATATCGGGATTTTTTTCGAAAAGCATGACTGTATTGCTTAATAAATCGTCAAAATCCATTGCGTCCGATGTTTTAAGCCGTTCCTGATACAGGCTGTAAACTTTTGCAATATTCGCTTTTCTCGTATCCGTACCTGCCAATAAGCCATATTCTGCCGGAAAAATCATCTGGTCTTTTGCGCGTGAAATCTCACCTATAATTGACTTGTGCGACAATATTTTATCGTCTATATTGAGTTGTTTTTGACATTCCTTAATCAAACGCTTCTGGTCATCGCTGTCATAAACCGTAAACCTTGAAGTATACCCTATTCTATCGGCATGCCTTCTCAAAATTCTTGCGCAAGTCGAATGAAATGTCGCCGCCCAAATCTCATGTCCGCCATGCGGAACTCTTTTGGCTATACGCTCTTTCAACTCTCCTGCCGCTTTGTTTGTAAAAGTTATTGCAAGAATTTGATATGCGGAAACAGGCGATACTGCAAGTAATTCTTTTATATGAGAATCTAATTCTTCGCCGCCGTTGAGATACTCTTGCATTTCCGCAATGTGTTCTTCGGAAATTCTGTCGGAAATCTCTTCGGAGTTGTAAGCATTGCCGAACTCCATCATGTTGGCTATTCTGTTAACTAAAACAGTTGTTTTTCCCGAACCTGCTCCGGCAAGAACCAACAACGGACCGTTAATATGAAAAACAGCCTTTTGCTGAACATTATTCATTCGGGAAAATTCCTTTTTCATTACGTCTTTTCTTAACTCAATCAATTTCTGTTTGTCAATCATTTATTTATAAATTCCTTTCATATAGAATATATATATAATAATTTATTGTAATTAAGTTTTAGTACTCTCCGATTTTATTTTCATAGTCGGCATAAAACGTTCGGCAAATCTGCTTCTGCCTTTAACATAAAACACGCCCAAAACCGAGAAAAAAACTGCTCCAATACAATTAACAATCAAGTCTTTCATTGTATCGCGTATGCCTAAATCAAGATAACCGTCGTATACAAAGCGAACAGGCTCGCCGTCAACTATTCCTTCAAGCGTGGTTCTTACGCTGTTAATAACCACCGCATGATTTTTTCCGTCAGGATTTACGACAGTATAAACGCTTGAAATCGTATGCCCGATAAAATCCTTTTGCATATCCGTATTTACAAAGCAGTCCATACCGAACTCAAAAAATTCCCACAACACGCCTACTGTCATAGAAAAACAAAATGCGACAAATGCTGCAAATATCGGAGAAGCTGTAAAATGAAAATGCGAATCGTTATTTAATATATCAATCATTGCAAATCCGATAGCCGCCATCATAAACCCGTTTAACGTATGAAGAATCGTATCCCATGACTTGAATGTTCCATAAAAATTCTGAATCTCTCCCAAAATTTCCGCAGAAAAAATAAATATCAAAATAATGACCTCAAGCAAGGACGGCAGCCGGATATTAAGCTTTCTGTCAACAAATGCCGGTATCAAAAACAAAACAAGCGTCATTACGCAAAGCAGGACATTATAATAATTGCCGTGGATAAATTGAACAATCATTGTTACAACAACCATTGCTCTCAAAACAAAATACAAAAATACCGTAAATTTAGGCTTTCCTTTTACATATTTTGAAGCTTCGCGAAGAAACTCAATTATTTTATTTTTGTTTGTCTTTTCTTTTTTCTTTCGTTTCAATAACATAAACATAAAGTACACCCCCATGTGAGCAAACCGTCCTA
>CACWIU010000002.1:9516-65955 GCA_902761025.1 uncultured Ruminococcus sp.
CAAACAGGATTACTTTTATATTATTACCGAAAGTAAAGAAAATTATAGATACGCTCGCTTTGAGGGCATATCTATAATTTTAACAAATTTATAAACTTTAGTCAATACTATATTTTAAGTTGATTCCTGTATTTTTTCGGAATCCTCTTCTTCATTGCTATTTTCACTATTATTTATATTATTATTTTTTTCTTCCGAATCAACAACGTATGGCAATATCAAAAAAATTCTTGTGCCTAAATTTTCATAGCTAAGCACATCAAAATATCCGTGGTGTTTGTCGGCAATCCATTTTGCGATTGAAAGTCCCAGACCCGAACCGCCGTTTGCTCGGGTACGTGCGGGGTCGCTCCTATAAAATCTCTCAAATATTTTATCTGCGTCGTCTTTCTTAATTCCCATGCCGTAGTCCTGAACGTCAATAGAAAACGTTTCTTCATCATGCTTTTGAAGTCTTAAAATAATATCTGTTTTGTTTGGCGAATATTTAACCGCATTATCTACAAGTATTCTCAGACACTGTTTTATAAGAGATATATCTGCCTGAGCGGTAATGTCTGCCCTCAAGTCGAGTATAAACTCATGTTCGGTATCTATCATAACAAATTCGTCGTAAATATCGCAAAGTAATTCGTTTATATTTATATTCTCCAAACGCAGTACCGTTCTTCCGCTGTCACCTCGTGCCAAAAAAAGCAGATTTTCTACTAAACGGTTCATATTTTCCGCTTCGCTCTTAATCGAGGCGATAGATTCGTCCAAAATTTCCTTATCTTCTCTTCCCCAGCGGTCAAGCATATTAGCATAACCTTGAATAACAGCAATAGGAGTTCTTAGCTCGTGAGAGGCATCGGAAACAAAACGAATTTGACTTTGATATGAAGTTCTCATTCTTTTAAGCAAATCATTTATGGCGTCTTCCATTCCTAAAAACTCTTTTCTGCCGGTATGAAATTCTCTGTCGGCATTATCGGGAGAAAATTTGTTGATAGCGTCCTGAAGCGTTGAAAACTCCTCGCTGGTCAAATCAACATTTTTCAATGCTCTTGTAGCCTCGGTCATAGTGTAAAGAGGTTTTAATTTACGATTAATTTTAATAGGAACAGCCACGCAAGAAATTAAAAAAAATATTATTTGAATAGTTATTATGACAGGCAAAGTAATATATAAAAACTTCACATAATTTAAAGCAAAAAATTGTCTTTCCGCTCTTCCTGCTATTTGTATATACAAAACTGCCGAACTAAAATAATCGTACAATGTTCGCCAATGTTCCGGAAAAGAAATGCGAAAACCTGTAAAACGCTCAACAGAACCGTTTACTGTCATTTCTGCGTTAAACCAAAATATACTTGCCAATAATATAATATATGCAATATCAAAAAAAATATTTCCCATTAATTGTGCCAACAGTCTTTCCCCTGTCAGCTGAACGGCAATAGAACGGTTGTTTAATTTTTCTTGAGCCGCTTCTTTTTTCTTTTGTATTTTTTGTGCTTTTTCAGTTTGAACATCTTCGCTTTCTTTTTTTATTTTAATCTTCTTTAATGACATACCCCACCCCCCTAACAGTGGTGATAATTTTAACATTAAATTTTTGGTCAATTTTTTGACGCAAATATCTGATATATACGTCAACTACATTAGTTTCTCCTATATAGTCATAGCCCCATACGTTTGTTAATAAGCTGTCGCGTGACATAACTATATTCTTGTTTTGCATTAATGTTTGAAGCAGTGCAAATTCTTTTGCGGTCAATTCGACAGGCACGCCGTTATATGTAACTTTAAAGCGGTTAACGTCAAGCGTAATTCCGCAGCAGTGCAGAACTTCGGCTTTCTGCTCAGCCTGACCGGATTTTTTTCTTAACGTAACTCGAATACGAGCCAGCAATTCTTCAATGGCGAAAGGTTTTGTTATATAATCGTCCGCTCCCATATCCAGACCCGATACTTTATCCATTACAGCGTCACGAGCGGTAAGCATAATAACAGGCACATTGGAATCACGTCTTATTCTTCTCAATATTTCAATGCCGTTGATACCGGGCAGCATTATATCAAGCAAAATCAAGTCATAACCGCCTTTTTCGGCAAGTGCAAGACCTGTTCTGCCGTCAAATGCTTTTTCAACTTCATAGCCCTCGTGCTTTAGTTCCAATTCAACAAAACGAGCGATTTTTTCTTCGTCGTCTACAATCAATATTTTTTTCATAACGAACCTCATTTTAATAAGTTTTTTTATATTATAACTCTTTTTACACTTATTGACAATATTTGTATAATCAAAAAAACTTTTACAGCAAAAATAAGTCTATCCGTCAAAGTTTAAAAAACTTAACGGATAGACTTTTGTTAAATCACAATTATTTGACAAGGATAGATTTCAAATTCTGTGCAAAGGCATAAATTCTTGAAAGAACTCCGTTAAATCTGTCATTGCCCAATTCGCTGCCTTTAAAGCAATAACTAACGTCAAAGAACATTGCAATAAACATTACCATAAAAACGGTGCTTATGCTTGAGAACATCAAAATAATCAGTACGAGAACCGGAACAGTTAATACTTCGTTGCCGTTGTGAATTACGGAAATAGTATTGCTCAAGCTGATATTGATTAAATACTTCAATGTTTTGCCAAAGTTACTATTTGAACTGTCTTCGCTGCGAGGCTGTTTTTCCTCGTTGATATTAAATTTTCCGTCATCGGAGAAATTCGGATTTTGCGGCTCGGCTGCCGGCTGATTAGTTGTGAAGCTCGACGCTGAATCTGCTTTCTGAACATAGGTTTGCTCAACATAAATCATTGCTTCAAGCAAATCCCAGTCATACTTTTTCAATGCTTCTTCTGCCTGCTCTGCGGTAATACCTGTTCTGTTTACAATTTTTTCTACCATTTCTGCGTTTGTCATAATATTTCACCTTCCGTATTATCTGTCACAATTACATTTTTGTGCTGTTAATGCCTTTTTGAAAATCGTCTTTCATCGTGCGATACTCTTCTTTCATTGTATCCCTGCTTGAAAGGAAATCCTCTTTCATCTTTTCAGTTGTAGTTTTAGCTCTGCTAAAAATCTCGTCAAGAGGTCTTGAACCAAAAATTCCTCTCTCAAACGAGAATCTGAAATCAAAGAACAAGCCTATAATCATAAGGGGAACTATCGGGAAAAATGCCACGATTAAAGCAATTATGAAAACAAGCAGCGGAATCCTGAAAATACATCTTTCTCTTTTGCGAACCACAAAGTAATACTGCATACCGGAGTTTATTGCGTTTTCTGTTCTTCCGCAGAATCTTCCGAGCATCTCTCCGAAAGAAACCGGCGGCTGTTCATATTGCGGCTGTCCAAACGGTGGGTTCCCAAACGGCGGCTGAGGAGCTCCGGAAAAATGCGTGTAATTAGGCTGATTGTTAATTCCGTGTCCGCTCATCTTAGGCTCGTTGCCGAATGTCGGCATACCAAACTGTCCGTTATTGCCAGGCTGATAACCGCTTACGAAACCGTGGTTCATTGGGTCATTTATCGGCGGCTTTGGCGGTCTGCCGTGCGGCTTATGCTCTTCGATGTAAATAGCGGCGTCCAGCATGTCCCAGTTTGATTTTTCCAACGCTTCTTTTGCCTCTGCAAGACTTACCTTTGTCTTTTCGCTTAACGTTTCTACCATTTCATAACTTTTCATTTTCAATACCTCCAAAATTTTAAACGCTGTGCGTTTGTCCCTTTTTACGACTTATAAACTAAAATCGTCACAACAATAAGGAATCCGGTTTTCTGTGCTGTCTTTATCGCTGTGACTATATAATACATCCTTTACATTAAAAAAAAATTTAGAAAAGATTAAAATTTGATTAGAAAAATCTTAAGTTTTTTAAAAATTCTTAAAAACTCAAAAGTGTTATAATTTTATATTTTTTCTCCGTAAACTTCAAAAATACCCGTCAGCGACGCTCGAATTGTACCCGAAATGTATTCGATAACAATCTTTCTGTCAGCTCCCTTATTGTTTCGTATCCAATCAAATATAATCCCTGAAAAAGCCTCGGTGTAAAATTGACTTAAAAAAGCTTTGTAATTTTGTTCAAGAGTTTTATTGCGTTTTTGCTCGGAAGCCGTTATAATCTTATTCACAACTTCCAGCAAATCGGCGTAAAATAAATTCTTTACAAGGTCATGACCGATAGATTCATAAGCGGAATTTATAACGGCACTGTTATTTTCCAAATAATCCATTAAAAAGTTGATTGCATCTTCATAATCTACAATTAAATCAAACTTTTTTACTATCTCAATCGCATCTTGTTCAAGCATCCACTTTAAAAGTACATATATGTCTTGAAAATGATAATAAAATGTCTTTCTGTTCAAACCGCATTCTTTTATTATTTCACTGACTGTGATTTTTGAAAACGGTTTTTTTGCCATTGAACTGCGAAGTGCCGACGCTAAAGCCTTTTTTGTATTCATAGACGCAACTTCATGTTTCATTGCTTACAATACTCCTTAAAATTTTTTATGTATTTATTTGTTGCCTTATTTATTTTTACACATTTATCCGTCAAATACAAGGGATAAAACAATGTATTTGTCCTATAAAAAACTTTGTTATATTTTGCTATTGACAAATAAACAAAGAAAAATCTCCGAAGAATTAACCAAACTTTTGAAAATAATTTATAAGCGATGATAAAATAACAAATTTTAAAAAATACTTTTAAATTTAAAATTATATAAAAGTTTTCAATATATTAACAACTTAATGTGAAATTTATTTTATAATATAAAGGGGCATTGTATTATTAAAGATTTTATTGCCAATGTTTGAAAATATAAATATATTTCATAATGAGAGCAGTGAGTAAAATGTCAAAAAAAAGAAAACCAAAACAAAATCTTAAAGATTCGCCGCAAAAAACAGTCCGTGAACTTGTTATTAACGAAGAAGAAAAAATTAAAGAAAACGATACCGGAACAAAAGCTGTAAAAAAAGAAATTTACACTTTTCCAATAATTTTATTCGGCGGATTGATTTATTCTTTCGGTATGAACTGTTTTCTAAGACCTTTGCATTTATATTCCGGCGGTATGATGGGATTCGCTCAGCTGTTTCAAGAACTCCTGTTAAGAGCAGGCGTTACTTTTGACGGATTTAACATTTCAGGTATCATTTATTATTTGATGAACGTTCCTGCTATTATCATCGCAATTAAAAGTATGCGGAGAAGATTTATTATAAAGACTTTTTTCGCCATAACTTCTATCACTATTTTGCTTTCGGTTATTCCCATTCCGACAACTCCTATCCTTGACGACAGAATTACAAATACCATTATTGCAGGGTTGATTTGCGGAACAGGAATTGGCTTGATTCTTTGGGGTGGTTCTTGTGACGGCGGAATGAATATTATAGGCATGCTCCTTATCTCTAAGCGTGGCAAGGGCAGCGTTGGAAATATCGGATTGTTCGCTAATATTATTCTGTACATAATTATGCTCTTTATTTTTGACCCTGCTACCGTTATTTACTCTCTGATTTATTCGGTTTTTAACTCTATTGCCGTTGACAGAATACATACGCAGAATATCGCAAGCCAGATTATGGTCATTACTAAGCAAAAAGACACAACCGCCATGGAAGTTGACGTTATGGGTAAACTTAACCGCGGTATGACCGAAATAAACGCAAGCGGATTGTTTACCGGAGATGACGTCAAAATCTTTATTATCTTTGTAAGCAAGTATGAAGTTAACAGACTTCGCAGGATTATTAAAAGTCATGACGAATATGCTTTCATTGTGGAAACAACCGTTACAAGGATTGACGGTAATTTTATTAAAAAAATCGCTTGATTATATTTAAAATTATAAGTCCTAATGCAGCCATACAGCCGCTTTAGGACTTATTTTTATAGTATTAAATAACAGTAAATGTTCCGATATAATTGCCGCATACAGTGGAATTATAAATAATATTAACAGTAGTATTGCTTGTTACTGTGTAAACTGAGGGCTGCACACTGTAAGCAAATTGTCCTGCATTTGCAAAACGAACACAGCTTGCCTCGTTTGTGCTTCCGTTCGGATTTTCCGACGCAATGCGGAGATATACTTCATAGTTGCCTTTTTTAATATCATCAGGCAATGACAAGGACAATTCATAATCGTTCGACGAACCGCCTACCCATGACCCAACATTCATATCCGTACGCAAAACATACATATTGTCGCCGTTGGAATTATCCGAAAGAATAATTTCCGTTACTTTATCATCGGAAATATTGGAGAAACCCGTATTGTCAATTTTGCCCCTGAGCGTTAACAAACCGCCCTGAGATACGCTTTCGGGAAGATATGATTCCTTTAAAACCAATCTGTAACCGAGGTGGTCTTCAAAGAATGTTGCAACAGATTTTCCTTTATACGCCGACAAATCAGCCTCAACATTACCGTCTGTACGCAGTTTTGTAATAAGTGCATCGCCAACCTTAGCGGTAGACCAGCCGCCGTAAGTGTATTTAACCGAAGTACCCGATACAGTTGCACTGCCTGTCATGCCCGAGCCAAGCTCATTAAGCCATGTTGTATACTGATTAGCCATTGTTGTTGCTTTGTCGCTGCTTGAATAAGAACAAGTGCAGCTTCCGCCGTTTTTAAACTGTCCCGTTAATTCGTAAGCTCTGTTTCCGCCATGGTAATATGTAAGATGTGTGTTGTAAAACTCTGTCATGGCATTTAACGGCTGCCATATTGCATTTTCTGTTCTTACATATCCCGACGCACCCGAAAATTCACCGCCGTAAATTGTGTTTGCAGACTGATGATTTACAAGACTAACATAATTCTCTCTTGAAGAATAGAAAGTACCGGCATCGTTATTGTCCTGAATCATACCGTCATTGTAAAAGCCAATCCTATTAAAAACCTCATTCTCAAACGTATACGCCGCGCAATTTCCTCTTGTGATTTTTTCGGGATAAAAAATTCCGTTCACCGTTTTGCTTCTATATTTTGATTCGTAAATATCGGAATTATTTACATAGTAAATATATTCGTCAAGCGTTCTGACACCGACAGGAATCGTATCGGGAAGTGACGTAAGCCATTTGTCAAGTATTTGACGCTTATGCTCGTCTCCTACGTATCTGCCGTCGTGCATTTCGCCGAATTGACCCGCCATACCGCATTCAATGCCTACAACGATGTCGGGGTATTTGCTGATGACTGACGCAAGCTGCTCTTGATGTGTTTGCAGCATTTCAAAAGCAGCCGGTTCTGATTTTGCAACAGTGCCGTTAGTATCATAACACCCGCGAATAATACATGAGCCGCCGTTTTTTCTAAGAGCTGCAAGCGAACTGTCAAACCAATTCAAAAACCAATCATCAATGGGTTTATCGGTATAGTTTGTATCGCCAGACCCCGAACTCCACCGAGATAGCTCAATATAATAAAACTGAAAACCCTTGACTGCCGAACCGCTCAAAGGAGCAGAGGAAGAATTAAGACTTTTTGTATTTATTACATTGGAAGAAATCGTAAATCCACAATCAGATTGATTAATACGCCCTACTAATTCAGTATAAGATATATCCTGCTTTTTGAGAGAATCGGCTGCCGACGAATTGAAAGAAGAATTCATGACAGATGTTACGGAAACTAAACCCAACGACAACACACCGATAATCGCAGCAGCAGTAGTAAGTATTTTTTTCATTACAAATTAACCGCCTTTCCAAACAAAATATCATTGTACTTTGATTTGCAATGATTATTTTGTGTTTTTTTATGTATTTTCACAAGGCAGCAGACAGATTTCCGCTGCCTTGTAAAAAATTTATTATCCTACGTTCATATACGGAATGTAATTTTCGCTGACAATCCATTCTCCGTTATTCTTAACAGCCGCAAATGTAAGAATAGCTGCATTTGCTCCGTTTTCGCAAGCGCTTTGCGCAGTAAATGAGTTCGAGAACTGCACTCTGTTTTTATTGTTGAGCATAATCTTAAAGTTCTGAACATCAACATCCGCCTCATCTGAAACAACGTCAAAATTATCCGCAATAATCTGTGCCTTACCGTCAGTGCCTACAACAATTACTTTTATATTGCGTCCTGTCGAAGCCGTTTCACTATCAAGCAAGTTTTTAATTTCTTGCTTTAATGAAGTAATATCAATCTGAGGATAATTATTTGCCCAATCGGTAGTTTCTGTTGACTTCAATCTGACATAAATAACAGCGGCGTTAGAAATGTCGTTGCAGTCAAAGGCATTCATAACAGTATTGATTTTGATTTTTTCAATCTCAACGCCGTTTTCGGATACTCTGTATTTTTCCGTATCGTTCTGCGTAACTGTAACGGTTGGAACAGGGTTTGAAGAACTATCGGCTTTTTTGTAAACCGCTGTTAACGCGATATTGTTTGTAACTCGTCCCGTATAGCTCCTATCGGCTGAAACCTTTACCAATGAAGAATCATACCAGCCGTCAAACACATATTTTACGCCTGCTTCGTCTGTAAACGAACTTACGGCTGTCGGCATTTGCTCTTTGCCGTAGTAACTGTCAAGAGCAAAATTAGACAAGTATCCGCTTTCGCTGTAATCGGTATCAGCTGACAAGCTCATGTTATAAAATACGTCATAAACAGAAATTTCAGTATTGCCAACCATATAAAGAGATTTGTTATTGTCCAAAACTTCTGCCGAATAAATGCCGTTTTCGTCTGCAAAAGACAACCCCGCATGGTAAATTCTCGGATTGTTGAATCCGTGAACAATTACTTTTGTGACTGAGTTCGGATTTGCGTAAGCGTCTGTTTCGCTGATTTCTTCCGTATCGGCAAAATACTGCACCCACTTTTCGGAACTGCCGACATTACCGTAACCGTCCGTATGATATTGGAGAACAGAATCGTTATAACATTCGCCGTATGTCTTATATTGAGCTATACCGTAAGTATTGCGTTCTATGTTGTTTTCGCCGTCGGTTTTTAACGAATGATAGTTAGTTTGACTTTTTATGCCCTGCAAAGCCTTAGCCTGCGACATATAGAACGAATACTCGCTCATAAGGTTCATATACTTGGGCAATTTCTTACTAACCGATTCATAAGCGTTAAAAACTGTTTCAGCCATTCCGTTCTCGGAAATTTCCTGAGTAACCGAAACGCTTTGTTCGGAATTTGACATTTCCGTATGTTTGTCCAAATCACGCTGATAATACTTAAACTCAACTTCAAGCTCCGTATTAACAGGTTCGTCGCCCGGAACAATTACCTCGCACTGAGCGATATTGCTTGTTGCTCCTACGCTGCCAAAAGCTGCCCATACGGAAATTGTATATTTGCCTGCTGTTGTGGGAACAAACTGATTATTTGCAACAGGATATGTATTGCCGTTTTGGTCTTTTACTTCCGTAACTATTGTATAACTTTCCTGACCTGCTGTTTTTCCGTTACAATCTTCTTTTGTATAAGAGAACTGAACAGGACTGTCTTTTGTCGGCTCTGCCGTTAAGCATGTAACTGATTTTATGTTCATTGCCTCTATCAGAACAGTAGTATTTTGACCAACACCGAAAGAGTAATAACTATAACAAGCTCCTGCTTTCAACTCGCCTGCCGCAATTTTGTAGCCATAGCAATTCTCATCTATAACTCCGCCGTCGTGTTCAGGCTCGCCGATAATAACAGCTGCGTTTTGCTCCGCTTTGTACATTCTTACATAGAATGTCTTTGAAGAAAATCTGTTTGTATCATTCAGCTTATATAATGTGCATTCGGTGTCAAACACAGCGACAGGACTTAACTTAACGCCGTCCGCAACAACATTTATATTTCTTGCTGCTTCTCCCCAGTTTGAAGCGACTGCCGCATAGAAAAAGACATCTTTCTTTTGTTCAAACACAGCGTTGACAGTAACCGAACTATCGGGCATGACGCCTGTATATTGAGATTTATCGGTCATTTCGCCGAACTTTTCTTCTCCGTTCACGGTAAGCGAAGAAAGTACGTAACCCTCGTCGGGAGTAACGTCAATAGTATAGCTTTCGCCTACGCCATATTTACTGTTTGACGCTTCTATTGTGCCGTGTTCGGTTTGCGAACATACAAGACTATAAATTACTTTATAGTGTGCGATAACTTGTTCGTTATCTGCTGTCGGATAGAATGTCGTTTGTGCGTTTGCGGCATTCTCAAACGAACCTGTTCCATTTGCGGTAGTCCATTCGATAAAGCCGTATTCCTTGTCATTCTCAACTACGGACGCAGCAGCCGATACTTCCGCACCCTGCGGCAGCTCTACAACATTATTTGGCGTTACTGTCGGCGTACTTCCGGCATAGTCAACATACTGTGATGTTCCGTTGCTTGACATAGCCTTTGCGGAAAATCCGCCGTATCTCAATGTATAATACATGAAAGGACTGCTCGGGTCTGAATTGTCTAACCAAAGAGTAACTTTTCCTGCGGCTGCATTTTTATCGTTGAAACATATACCGCCGCCGCAGTTTGTTCCGTATGTAACCGCAATATGCTCGCCCGGCTTTGTATTCGTCAATACCGTATTTGCCGAAGGTGCATAATACTTACCCGAAGCGGAACGAGGATAATTTGTACCCTCTCTTACAAGGAAATAATACGGTGAGCCGCTCGGAGCGGTAAGCTCTGCTATAGTGGAATTGGTTACAAAGTTATAAACATTTTCCTGTTCGGTCTTACTGAAAGCGATGTTTGTTGAAGATGTTGACCAACTTGTATTATTTACGCTGACAGTATTATTTGAAGAATCCTTACAAATAAATCTTCCCTCAAGATAGAATACCTTATTGTTTTCGGGAGCAACATCGGATTTTGCAGCTTCCGCAAAGACATTTCCTGTGTACTTGTCTACGGAAACAATTATTTTGTCGCAATTTTCCGTATCAAGCAAAGACGCTGTGTAAGTATCGCCCGTACTGTTTTTTACCAATGCTACGCCTTTATTTTGAGATTCTTCTGTTTGATACGACAGCAAAGAATCTGCAGAAGTTCCATTATAAAGGAAAGACATTTCAACAGACGAAGCCATAAACGAATAAGTATACAAATCCGAATTATTGCTGTCAACTGTCATGTCGTATACGGCAAAATCAGAACCAGCCGCCGTTTTTGCCCTGATTTGAGGAGCAGAGGAGAAAACGGGCGAAGAAGAACCGGCTGTACCCGAAACTCCGTAAACTATGCCGCTTGATTTTTCAACACGAATTTCAATTTCTTTACCTGCAAATGGCGATTGAGATATTTTTACATTTTTATAAGTTTTTCCGTCAATATTTTCAAATTCTACATTGATATTTTTATCGGCTGAGGAAGTCAATCCCGCATAATTTGAAAAATCTCCGCTGCTTTTATCATAGACGTAAACTTGAGCCACAGCAGAATTAATGGTACAATAGTAATAGTTGGTCGATTCGCTCATCGTGAAATCTCTTTGCCATGAATCATAAGGCACATAATAGCGAATACGCGGCGCTTTGCTGACAGCCGCACTTGAAGAAATAGGCATTTTATCCGTTTTGTCTTGTTCAATCGAATCTGCCGAAACAGCCAGCGATTCAAGAAAAGCCGTCGGAAGCACCATTGCAGCCATAAGCAAAACAGACAGCAAAATTTTTCCCGAATGAACCAATTTCGCTTTCATAAGCATTACCTCCGTTAATTATTAATTTTTAGAATAAATTGGAATGTAAGGTTCGTCACGTCAAATCTTCCGGCAAATCTTCACCTTCTACGGTTTTGATGTCACCCTCAACTTGGTCGGAAGTAGTGATAACATCTTCTACGTCAAACTCTACAATTTCCATGATTGTTGAAACATATTTCTCCAATACTCGTCGCCTCCTTCTGTAAAAAATTTGAAAATCTCGCAAAAAATATATAAAAAATGTATATACATATTAATTATATCTCAATCTTTAAAACACGTCAATAAAATTCTATAAAAAAACTTACTTTTTGAAAAATCGAATAGGGATTGACTTATAAAGAACTGTGATTTATAATGTATAGTTAGAGAAACTTTTTTTACACTTCAACCATGATTACAAATACATTGGGAGAATAAAATCAATTATGAACAATATTAATTATAAAAATAATGTGTTCTTCAAAAAAGCAAAGAAAATCAATACATTTATAATTAACGTCGTAAAAGCAACGTCAAATTATTTATCAAATAAAGTACGCGAATATACAAATAATAAACCAAAAAACAAACAAAAAAATTTTCAATTATTAACAATAAAAATAAAGAAAAAGTTTTTTAGCTGCTTACAAAAAATCAAATCTCTTGATTTGAAAAATTTAAATATTAAAAATATTAAACAAAAACTCAAAAATATTCCGCCGCTATACATTGCTTTTACCGCTGTGCCGCTCGTAATGCTTTTGTTTTTTTGTTTAATCGGTTCTTACTGTTCCACACACTTTTTAACGGGTGCAACTGTAAACGGAGTTGACGTGTCGGGTATGTCGCTTGCACAAGCTAAACGGGCAATATCTTCCTCTGCTCAGAGCTACTGTCTTACCCTTTACGAGAAAGACGGATTGAAAGAAACAATTAAAGGCTCGGACATTGGCTTGACCGTTCTTGTTACAGATGAATTTAATAATATTTTGAAGAAAAAATCCGGCTACTCTTGGCTTTCCGCTATGTTTGGAAACAAAGAAATAACTACCGGCGAAGCCGTAGCTTATTATTATGACGGTTCTGCTTTTGATAAAAAAATAAGCAGTCTGCAATGCGTTTCCCCTGCCTTTGTTACCGAACCGATTAACGCAGAACTTATTTACGAAAAAGGAACTTTTTCAATAACTCCTTCGTCTACCGGAAATGTAGCCAATAAAAACAAATTGGCTGACAGAGTTAAACTTGCTCTAAAAAATCAGGAAAGTAAAATTTATTTGGAAAACGAGTCCGTTTATTCTATGCCGGCAATTTCCTCGGACGATGCCGAACTGCTTGCAAAACAGCATGCCTTTAATCAAATTGCAGGAATAAACATCACGCTCAAATTCGGAGAAAATACGGAAGAAATTGATTCGTCTGAAATTATTGACTGGTATAATTTTTCTTTTGACGGTTCGGATTACACATTTGAACAGAATCAAGACGCAATTTATTCGTATGCGGCAGCCCTTGCGGAAAAGTATAATACAATACACTCCCCTAAAATGTTTGTTACTCACAGCGGCGAAACAATCGAAATCGGCAACAGCTACTACGGTTGGCAGCTTGATAACGATTACGCTGCGGATATGCTGAAAAATTATGTCAATAATCATCAGTCCGTATCTTTAGACTTGACAGACCGAAGTGCAGAAAGCGACAAGTGGTGGTTAAAAGTAGGCGTTGCCTACGATGACTTCGGTTACTACGGAAATACATACGCAGAAGTAAGCATTAACGGACAATATATGTGGATGTACACCGACGGTGTTGTTTCTTTGGAGTCTGATGTCGTCACAGGCAAACCCGATTCCGAACACGATACGCCCGTTGGCATTTACAGCCTGATTTATAAAGAGCAAAACGCAACTCTCAGAGGCGAAGATTATGAAACTACAGTCGCATATTGGATGGTCTTTACAATAGATATCGGCTTTCATGACGCAGACTGGCAGTATGCTTTCGGCGAAGATATGTACGAAACAAACGGTTCTCATGGCTGCGTCAATTTGCCTATTGAAGTAGCGGAGCAGCTTTATGATTTGGTATATCCCGGAATGCCCGTATTTGTTTACTAAAAAATTATCAAGGAGCAGCAATATGAAAAAATTAATTTTATTTTTTTTAACAGCCGCCGTATTTTTGACTAACGCTGTTTTTCCGGCTTACGCTAACTTAATCGGCGAAGACGGCTTTTACTATTCTTTGATAGATTCCAATTATGCCGCATTGGAAAACTATCGCAGCGACCGAGCGGTTGTTCAAGTTCCCTCTGCAATATACTCGCACGAAGTGTGCAAAATTTCCGACTATGCTTTTCTAAGAAATCAGACTATAACCGAAGTAACTTTGCCCGACACAATAAAAACTATTGGCAGCAGTGCTTTTAATGGCTGCTCAAAACTGGAAAAAATTATTATTCCCGATTCTGTCGCAGAAATCGGAAAGAGTGCTTTTGCTAATTGCAATATATTAGTAATTTATTGCAATTCTAACTCATTTGCCGAAACTTATGCAATCAATAATAATATCAATTATCAACATATAGGAACATCTGAATCTGCTATAATCGGAGATGTTGACGGCGATAAGGATATTTCTTCTTATGACAGTCTGCTTGTGCTTAGATACTCCGTAGACTTGGAAAACTTTACCGAACAGCAAAAAATTCTCGGCGACGTTGACGAGGACGGAAGTATCGACAGCTTTGACAGTTTAGTTATTCTTCGCTACAGCGTTGGCATGGACGTAAGCGAATATAAAATAGGTCAATTTATTTAAATTTAACATAAGCCGCACAAAGATTTTTTATTGCTTTGTGCGGTGTTTTTTATATAGAAATTTTAATAGAAAGTTTTCAAAAAAATCGTTGTAAGATTGAATATCATATGCTATAATACTAACAAAATATCATTTGCTCAACAACTAATTTTTATAATGTTGAAACAAAGGAGGACTCTATTTATGAAAATAACAAATGATATCCGCTATATCGGTGTAAATGACCACAAAGTCGACCTATTCGAGGGTCAATACATTGTTCCAAACGGAATGGCTTACAATTCGTATGTGATACTCGATGAAAAAATCGCCGTTATGGACACCGTTGACCGCAATTTCAAGCATGAATGGCTTAACAATCTCGACGCCGAACTTAACGGAAAAACTCCCGATTATCTTATTGTTCAGCACATGGAACCCGACCACTCGGCTAATATCGCAAACTTTATGCAAAATTATCCCTCGGCAGTAATCGTATCGTCTGCAAAAGCCTTTGCCATGATGAAAAACTTCTTCGGCACTGAATTTGAGGACAGACGCATTGTTGTCGGCGAGGGCGATTCCCTGAACCTCGGTAGTCATACATTGAATTTTGTTGCCGCTCCCATGGTTCATTGGCCTGAAGTCATCGTAACTTATGATTCAAAAGACAAAGTGCTTTTCTCGGCTGACGGTTTCGGAAAGTTCGGCGCTTTGGACGTTGAAGAAGACTGGGCTTGCGAGGCAAGACGTTATTACATAGGCATTGTGGGAAAATATGGGGCTCAAGTACAATCTTTGCTCAAAAAAGCCGCAAAGCTTGATATTAATATTATTTGCCCTCTTCACGGTCCCGTGCTTTCGGAAAATCTCGGCTATTATATAGGTCTTTATCAAACATGGTCAAGCTATTCGACAGAATCCGAGGGCATTATGATAGCCTATACATCTGTTTACGGAAACACTAAAAAGGCTGTTGACATTCTGGCCGAAAAATTGCGTGTGAAAGGCTGTCCGAAAGTTGTTGTAAACGATTTGGCTCGCTGCGATATGGCTGAGGCTGTCGAAGACGCTTTCCGCTATGGAAGAATTGTCCTTGCCACAACCACTTATAATGCGGATATTTTTCCGTTTATGAAAGAATTTATAAATCACCTTACCGAAAGAAATTTCCGCAACAAAACAATCGGCTTAATTGAAAACGGCTCGTGGGCTCCTCTTGCCGCAAAAACAATGAAAAATATGCTTGAAGGCTGCAAAAATCTGACTTTTACAGACACAACCGTTAAAATTATGTCCGCACTCAATGAAACTTCAGGCAATCAGCTCGAAGCGTTGGCAGACGAATTGTGTATGGATTACATGGCTCAGCGTGACGAAACTGCTAACAAGAACGATATGAAAGCTCTCTTCAATATCGGATACGGTTTGTATGTGGTAACTTCCAATGACGGAAAACGTGACAACGGATTAACCGTTAATTCTGTTAACCAAGTAACAAGCAGTCCTAATCGTGTTGCGGTAACTATTAACAAGCAAAATTATTCTCACCATGTAATACAAAACACAGGCGTAATGAATTTGAACTGCCTTTCTGTTGAAGCTCCGTTCAGCGTTTTTGAAACTTTCGGATTCCAAAGCGGCAGAAATGCCGACAAGTTCGCCGATATCGAACCTCTGCACTCTGATAACGGACTTGCTTTTCTCCCTAAATATATAAATTCGTTTATGTCGCTGAAAGTGGAACAGTATATTGACCTTGATACTCACGGTATGTTCATTTGCTCGGTGACCGAAGCTCGTGTTCTCTCCGACAAGGAAACAATGACATACACATACTATCAGAACAATGTAAAGCCAAAGCCCGAAACGGACGGCAAAAAAGGCTATGTCTGCAAGATTTGCGGTTACATCTATGAGGGCGACGAATTGCCCGATGACTTTATTTGTCCCTTGTGCAAACACGGTGCGGCTGATTTTGAACCCATTGAGTAAAATATGATTAAATATTCGGTAAAAAGGCGGTGTTGTCATGATTCAAAATAAATCTTCGTCATTAACAGAAAAAGCTGAAAGAGTTACTTACTTAAACTTCCCACCCAAAAATCACTAATTGACCCCGATAAAATCTGAAAAAATCAGAAATAAAAAAGGCACAGACGCTCCAAATGTGGTATAATTGAATTGCCATACCAAAATACCAAGGAGGACTATGCCATGACAATTATACCACAGGAAACAGAAAACAATCAAGAGAGGGAAAGCAGAATTTCTTTGTTTTTCAAAAAGTATGAAATAGGAAAACTACTAAAAAAGTGTAATGCAAGCAAAGCAACCGGTATCGCTGTTATTGAAATATTCTGGTATTTAATATGTTTAATGTTCTCGAACCGTTCAATGTATATGCAAATTGAAACCAATCGCTTTGCAGAAAATTTCTCAAAAAACACCGTTTATCGTTTTCTAAACAACGGCAAAATTAACTGGGAAAAATTTACGGTTACGCTTTCAGAGAGGATAGTCAATCAGTTTATCCGACCTTTGACAAGCAAAGAACGTGATGATGTATTCATAGTAGATGATAGTACCTATCATAAAACCGGAGGCAAGAAGACAGAATTGGTTGCAAAAGTATTTGACCATGTTTCAATGAAATATGTAAACGGATTTCGTATGCTTACACTGGGGTGGTCTGATGGAAATTCATTTCTTCCGATAACGCACAGATTGATGTCGTCCGGAAAAGATAAAAATGTGATTGGTACTATTGAAGAATACGACAAGCGTTCCCTATCATACAAACGCCGCAGCCAGTCACGACAAAAAGCAACCGATGTTATGATAGATATGTTAACAAATGCGATAAAATCAGGTCATCATGCAAAGTATGTTTTATTTGACAGTTGGTTTTCCAATCCTAAAACTGTTATTCAAATCAAGAAAACATGTAATCTTGATACTATAGCAATGGTGAAAAAAAGTTCTAAAATTCACTATGTTTTCGATGGAAACAAACTTGACATCAAACAGATTTACTCACGCTGCAAAAAGCGTTCCGGACGTTCCAAGTATCTTCTTTCTGTAAACATAGAGATTACTTCTGAAAATGACAAGGGTGAAATAGAATCAATTCCCGCAAAAATTGTTTGTGTAAGAAATCGCTCAAACAAGAAAGACTGGCTTGCAATAATTTGTACTAATGTGGAACTTTCCGAAGAAGAGATTATTCGCATTTACGGAAAGCGTTGGGATATTGAAGTTTTTTTCAAAAGCTGTAAATCCATGCTCAAACTTGAATCAGGTTGTAGAAGTCTTTCGTATGATGCTTTAACGGCTCATGTTTCAATTGTTTTTACACGATATATGATATTATCTGTAGAAAAAAGAGTTGATGAAGATGATCGTACTTTGGGGGAACTTTTCTTTTTGATTAGCGATGAACTTCAAGATATAACTTTTGATAAATCTCTTTCTATTATTGTTCAAGCTCTTTGGGATAGCGTTATTGAATTTCTTACTCTCACACATGAACAAATATCGGAATTGTTTAAGAATTTTATCGAACGGTTGCCAATTTATCTGCGTAATTCTCTGCAAATATCCGTTAATTAGTATTTTTTCAGCCGTTTGTTTAGGTTTTATCAGCATTTGGGCTTGTTTTTTGGGTGGGAAGTTTAAGTTACTTATAAAGAACTTACTTTAGAAAAAAATACTAACGAAAATCTTGAAACACCTGCCTCTTCTGCCGTTGAAGTGACTTCGCAATCCAAAAGAAAAAAAATAACAAGAGGTTTTTGGAAATCAATAATAGAAACATTAATATTTTTAATATTCTGTATTATCATGTATTTTGATACAAGCGATATTTCAGGAAGTTTATATATTATTGTTCCTCTTTTGATTCCTTGGATAATTTGGATTTTGGGCTGTTGGCTTTCAAGTATGTATCCACTGAAAAAACTCGGGACAAAATTTCTTTATGCCGTAGAATTAACTGCAAAAGTCGTTGACGTTGTAAAAGTCGAGTCGGAACAGACAAATTATTTTATAATATGCGAATATGAATTTGAAAATCAAAAATACAGATTCAAGTCAAATATGCCTATGTCAACGGAACCTCAGCAAGGACAAGTATATAATATTTGGATTTGTCCCGATGAACCCGACTTTTTTGTCGAGTTCGGCAGAATTTTTTCTATATCCGGAGGGCTTGAAATTATTTGCAAAATTTTAGGAATTTTAGGGTTTGCGTGCGAAATTCTTTTAATACTTTTGTTTTAGTTTAAATTATATCTGAAAGTTGGAATATCTTGTGAGGAAAATAGTAATTGGCATTCTCGCTCATGTGGATTCGGGAAAAACAACCTTGTCGGAAGCCTTGATGTATTGTTCGGGCAATATTTCTAAACTTGGAAGAGTAGATCACGGCAGCTCTTTTTTAGATAATTTTACTATGGAGCGTGAACGCGGTATTACTATTTTTTCAAAACAAGCCGTTTTTAATTACGGCAATACCGAATTTACACTGCTGGATACTCCCGGGCATGTGGATTTTTCGGCAGAAGCAGAACGCACTCTGCAAGTTTTGGATTACGCTGTTTTAGTTATTAACGGAGCCGAGGGAGTTCAAAGTCACACGTATACATTGTGGAAACTTTTGCAAAAGTATGACATTCCTTGTTTTATATTCGTTAATAAAACAGACCTTGCAGGAGCTGACAAGAATTTTGTTATGGCTCAAGTTACTTCAAAGCTTAGCGAGGCTTGCGTAAGTTTTGATATTGAAGACAGGGATTCTCTATGTGAAAACATTGCTTTATGCGATGAAGATTTACTTGAACAGTATGACACAAATAATAATATCGAACTTGAAGATATTATAAACGCCGTTGCCGACAGAAAAATTTTTCCGTGCTGTTTCGGTTCGGCATTGAAACTTATAGGAATTGAGCATTTTTTAAAAATACTTGAAAAATATACTAAAACTAAAAATTTTCCCAATGATTTCGGCGGAAGAGTATATAAAATCTCAACGGACGAACAGGGCAGTCGTTTGACTTTTCTTAAAGTTACGGGCGGAAGACTTAAAGTAAAAGATATTCTTACAAGCGAAAAAAATTGTAATGACGAAAAAGTAAATCAAATACGCATTTATTCCGGTGAAAAATTCACTCAGGTTGACGAAGTATCAGCCGGCACAATATGTGCTGTTACGGGAATAACATTTGCAAACTGCGGCGACGGACTGGGCTTTGAAAAAAATACAGTTTTTCCCCTTTTATCCCCCGTACTTACATACACAGTCGAACCGCCCGAAAGTATTGACGCACATACGCTCTTGCCAAAAATGAAACTTCTTGAAGCCGAAGAACCGCAGCTTAATGTCGTTTGGAATGACAAACTGAATGAAATACAAGTGCGGCTTATGGGAGATATTCAGCTTGAAATATTTCAGCGTATGATTTTTGAGCGTTTTAATATCGCCGTAACTTTTGGCAAGGGAAAAATTATATACAAAGAAACAATTTCCGAACAGGTAGAGGGCGTAGGACATTTTGAACCTCTTCGGCATTATGCGGAAGTTCATCTTCTTATGAAACCTACCAAACCAAACAGCGGCGTAATAATTAATTCGAACTGCCGCGAAGATATTCTTGATAAAAACTGGCAAAGGCTTATATTAACGCACTTATACGAAAAAACACATATCGGTGTTTTGACTGGGTCGCCGATTACCGACATTGAAATAACTCTTATTTCGGGAAAATCTCACGCAAAGCATACCGAGGGCGGCGACTTTCGACAAGCGACTTATCGTGCTGTAAGGCAAGGTCTACGCAGTACAAAAAGCGTGCTGTTAGAACCTTATTATGATTTTACTTTAGAAGTTCCCGAAGAAAACATTGGTAAAGCTATGAATGATATTCAGCTTATGCACGGTTCTTTCGAACCATTCGAGCATAACGGAGAATTTTGTATTCTTAGCGGCACTGCTCCTGTGTCAACTATGAGCAGTTATTCAAGCGAAGTTGTCAGATACACACACGGCAGAGGAAAGCTTGAATGTCGTTTCAAGGGATACGAACCTTGTCACAATTCCGAAGAAGTCATACAACAAATCGGCTACAATGCGGACAGCGATACGGAAAATCCGTGCGATTCTGTTTTTTGTTCTCATGGTGTGGGGCATATAGTTAAATGGGATAAAGTCCCCGAATATATGCACTTGCCTTATTACGATGAGTATAACAATTCAGAAGATACTGTTGCCATGAATGACCGTGAAAGACTGTACTCGATGTGCAGAACTCAAAGTGATATTTTTGCACTTGACAATGAACTTATGCAAATTTTTGAACAGACATACGGAGCTGTAAAAAAGCGTTCAGTCGCTGAAAGCCGCTCTTTCGGAAAGTCGTCAAGCGAAGCCACAAATTACAAGCGTGGAAAAAGTCAGCAATATTCAGGCATTGAGTACTTGCTTGTTGACGGTTACAACGTAATATTTTCTTGGGAAAAATTAAAGCAGACAGCAAAAGAAAATATTGACGCTGCCCGAAATATGCTGATTAATATACTTTGCAATTATCAGGGATATAAAAAGTGCGAGCTTATTTTGGTGTTTGACGCCTACAAAGTAAAAGGAAATGTCCGAGAAGTAGAAAAAATCGGCAATATAAGCGTAGTCTATACCAAAGAAGCGGAAACAGCGGATATGTACATTGAAAAGACATCGCATAAACTCGCAAAAAATAACAGAGTTAGAGTTGTAACGTCAGACGGCTTAGAGCAGTTGATAATTTTAGGCGGCGGAGCATTGCGAGTATCTTCACAGGCATTTTTAACGGAAGTGGAGCAGGCAGAAAAAGAAATCATGTCAATAGTATCCTCTTCATCAGGACAGTAAATATTATAAAAGCCTACGCTTATTAACATTTTGCGTAGGCTTTTTATTATTGTATTATTATTTTTGTTGGTGTAAGCCTGTTAGTGGTAGTTCCGTCACCAAGCTGACCATAATAATTAAGTCCCCATGTATATAATGAACCTTTTTCCGTAATAGCCGCCATATGATACCCACCTACACTGACCATTTTTATATGATTAATAATTTTTTGCGGACTTAAAATATTGTCTGTAGTTCCGTTACCCAACTGTCCGTATTGATTTTTTCCCCATGTATATAAGTCGCCCTGTTTTGTAACAGCAGCACAACAATTATTACCTAATTCAACCGATGCAACATCTTCCAGTATTTTTACAGGTTTATATTGATCTGTGATAGTTCCGTCACCAAGCTGTCCGTCAGAATTACAGCCCCAGCTATAAAGTTCGCCGTCAACAGTGACTGCAACACTATAATTGTATCCTAATTCAGCATAAGCAACCTTATCCATTATTTTTACAGGCTGTTTTTTCGTTGTCCTCGTTCCGTCACCAATTTGCCCGAAATAGTTATCTCCCCACACGTACAAAGTTCCGTCTTTTGTAACAGCCGCAACATTTCTCGTTCTTACATCAAACATTACAACGCTTTCCAACACCTTGACCGGTTTATGTTTATCTATATTTGTATTGTCCCCAATCTGACCGGCTGAGTTATCCCCCCATAAATACAAACTTCCGTCAGTTGTAATTGCCCCGGAATTATATTTATCCAAACAAGTATAAGTAATGTCTTCAAGAATTTTTTCAGGCTTATTTTTATTATCAACTGTATTATTTCCAAGCTGACCTTGACCGTTATTTCCCCATAAACAAAGAGTTCCGTTATTGTCAACAGAAGCTGTACTTTCTGAACTAAAAGCAACAGACCCGATATTTGTAAATATTTCAACCGGAGTATAACAATCAGTTATTTTTTCATTGCCTACCTGTCCATACTGATTTTCACCCCAAATATACAAATCTTTATCCAAAGTTAACAACGAGCTGTTATGCGTACTGGCATTTATAGAAAGAACATTTTCAAATATTTTTTCGGGTTTGGATTTATTTTCTTTTTTTCCGTCGCCGAGCTGACCATTTCTATTACACCCCCAAGTAAAAAGCGTACCGTCTTCAGTTAAAGCCATACTATGGGCATGTCCCATAGATATATCACTAATTTTTAATTCTGTAGTGTTTTCAGCATTATCATTTTCTATTTCAATATCCATAATTATGTTGTTATCATCATTATTTGTTGCTTTTAAATCTGTTTTTTTTGGAGCAAAATTCATCTTTAAAGAAATTGCAAATAAAAGAATTGTAATTAAAGATATGCCTGCAACTTTAAACTTTTGATATTTTTTATTCTTTGATTTCAGAGGTTTATCTGTTGTCTTTTTTAGACTAACTACTGTATTACCTGTATCTGTTTTTATGGGAATAATACTCTCTTGACAGCGAGCTGTAATATTTGATTTTTCTTCTTCATTAAGCTTATAAAAGGTAGTGAATTTTATTTCTATTTTCATACTAAGCCCCCTTTACAATTATTTTAAAAATCTATATTTTTTAAAGAAAAACGGCAAACAAACTTAATGCCTGCCGTTTTTTTATTAATTAATTGACCGCTTCTGACAACGCAATTATCATATTTCCGCTTCGGGTTTTTACATTGTAGCGATATGTTCCCTCGCCGCTGATATAATGATTTTTTCCGCTGCCAACGTATGAATTTAAATATCCGCTTTTCGATTTATAGTCTACGCTGTAGCCTACGGTATTTTCAACATTAACATATACTGTCCCGGCTTCGGTTGTGATTTGTGCGTCCTTTGAATATGTATTCTCAAATTTTACCGTGCTGTTAATATTATTAACTTTGATACTGTCTGCCTTGAAATTCTTGAACACAACTTCGCCGTTTGTATTGACATTGACTGCCTTTAATTTTTCAGCCATTTTTTTCGGAATACGTATTTCAAGCTTTTTATATGCGTCGTCAATAACAACGTCGTCGCTTGACACATAAAAAATATTAAACACATTGCCCTCGCATTTGTACGAAAGCAATTTATCTTCCGGCAAATATTTAGTGGCTGATTCCTCGACAAAGTAATAATCTTCATTAAAGCCTATAATTTCAACTCTTCCGCCAACCCAATTAACATTAAGCGTGTCTATATCATCCGGCGGATAATATTCAGCCATAGAATAATACGCTGACATATCCGTTGGGTCTATCCCGTCAATGTGTATGATATCGTCACCAGCTTCTTGTTGGACGATTTCACTTACGCCGCTCATCAACGCCACTAAAGACATGAAAATCACACCGAATACGGACAAACATATAACTTTAAGTTTCATGCCTTACGGAATAATAACTCCGTCTACCAATCCGCTTATGCCTGCCGCATTAGCTTCGTCCGTATCAATGTGCATAGCCGGTGCAAAGTCAGACCTTACGCGAACTACAACATCGCCGAAAATTGTCTTTCTGCCTGTGCCTGCGTCTACTTCTACCGAAACAATTTGCTTGTCCTGCAAACCAAACTCCTCTGCCGATGCCGGCGTAAGATGAATATGACGCTTTGCCGCAATTACACCATGGTCAACTTCACATTCGCCCTTGGGTCCAATAAGCTTACAGCCGGGTGTGCCTGCCACATCTCCGCTTTCTCTGATAGGCGGTACAATACCCATTTTGCGAGCGTCTGTCAGCGAAACTTCAACCTGAACTTCTTTTCTGCACGGTCCGAGAATAGACATAACTAAATCGCCCTTGGGGCCTACTACTTTTACTTTCTCTTCGCAAGCGAACTGACCGGGCTGAGAAAGATCTTTTTTGTTTGTAAGCGTTGCGCCCTCGCCAAACAACGTTTCAAGAACTTCCTGTGTAACGTGAATATGACGCGCAGAGGTTTCAACCATTACTTTCATTGTTATCACCATTCCATTTTTATTATTAATAATTAATATTGCCTTAAATTTAAATATCGCTGTTTATGCCAACATCAAATATTTAAAAACAATATCTCCTGCTTTATTTTACACCACTTTTGCAAAAATTGCAATATAATATTTACACAAATTTGTATACAATATTGTAAAAAATCAAAATTTATGATAGAATAAACATTGAACAGATATTTAAATATTAATTTAGAGGTAGATACTTTATGTATGATAATTGGGAAGATTTAAAAAACGCTTGCTATGACTGTAAAAAATGCGGCTTATGCGAAACACGCACCAATCTTGTCTTTGGAGTTGGCAACCCACAAGCCGAAGTAATGTTCATCGGCGAAGGTCCCGGAGAACAAGAGGACTTGAAAGGAGAGCCATTTGTCGGCAGAGGCGGTCAGCTTCTCGACAAAATGCTTGACGTAGTTGACTTAGACAGAAATAAAAACATTTATATTGCAAACATGGTCAAGTGCCGCCCCCCTCAAAACCGTGACCCTAAACCCGAAGAACAGGAACAGTGCATAGGCTGGCTTAAAAATCAAGTCAAACTGATTCACCCGAAAATAATTGTGTGCTTGGGCAGAATTTCAGCAATGAAAGTCATTAAGCCCGATATTAAAATTACTCGTGAACACGGCATTTTCTTTGACAAAAAAGGCACGCTGACAATGGCTACTCTGCACCCTGCCGCTCTGCTTAGAAATCCTACTCAAAAACCCGGCGCAATGGAAGATTACTTTAAGTTAAGAGATAAAATAAAAGAAATTTGCAAACACACATATTAATCAAATTAATCAAAAAGCTGCCTTGAAAAAATCAAGGCAGCTTTTTTATGACAAAACATACTTTTCAATAATTTTTGCCACACCGTCTTTGTCGTTTGAATCTGCAACGATATCCGCTATCTTTTTTACGTCTTTTTCACCGTTCTCCATACAAACTCCACAGCCTGCATAGCCTATCATTGTCATATCGTTGTAACTATCCCCGAATGCCATAAGCTGCTCTCTTTTGTACCCGATTTGCGGAAGCATTTTTGCAAGGCTTGCCCCCTTATTCACACCGAAAGGCATTACTTCAAGAAAGAATGGGCAGCTCTTAAACATATCCAAATAGCCTTTAAACTTATCTGTCAAAACAGCCTGATATCTGTCAATTTCTTCCGGTTCGCCGACAAGCAGCAATTTATGTACGTCAAATGTCACATAGTCAAGAAAATTACTTACTGTCTTACTGTCCATTTTTACTGTTTCAGCTTCTATATGAGTGTACGGATTTACTTTTTGATTCGTAATAATTGTATCGTTTTCAAACGTCATTACAGTAATATTGCTGTCGTTAAGGCACTCATATATTGGCTGTATGTATTCGTGCGGAAAATTAACGGACGCAATAATTTCTTTAGACTGTGCGTTGATAATCTTTCCGCCGTTGAAAGCCATAACATAACCGCCGTATTTTTCAAGCTCCAATTCCCGAACAATTTCCCGCATACCGAAGTCATGCCGCCCCGATGCCAATATTACTTTTTTTCCACACTGTTGAGCGGCAATAAGTGCATTCTTTGTGCGGTCAGTCAATTCTTTTTTAGAGTTGGTCAGCGTTCCGTCAATATCAAGTGCGATAATTTCGTAATCCATACACTTTACCTCCGATTTTTATTCAGGGTTTTTACATCATTTCTTCATATGTTTCTTTAAATTTTTCTATTATATAATCTGTCTGCTCTTCGGTCAGCAAAGAAAACAAAGGCAAACTTACTTCATTTTTATACATATTGTAAGCGTTAGGATAATCGGATATATCAAAGCCCATTTTTTTATAAGCGGTATGCAAAGGCAATGGCTTATAATGCACATTCGTTGCAACGCCTTTTTCAAGCATTCTGTCCATAAATTCATTCCTGAACTTTTCATCTTTATCCTTAAATCTTACTAAGTAAAGGTGACAGCTCGAACCGATACTGTCAAAATGATTAAGAACTTGCACGCCGTCAATTCCCATAAGCGCGTCATTATATTTTTTTACAATGGCAAATCTTTTGGACAAGAGTTCTTCCGCGCGAGAAACTTGTACTAATCCAATCGAAGCCAAAATATCTGTCATATTGTGTTTATACCCTGTAAATACAATGTCATACTCCCAAAAAGGCTTTTCACCGTCAGGTTTAAATCTTCTGTCCTGTCCGTGGCAAGCCATTAAAGAAAGAGTCTTTTTTATACGGCTGCCGTCTATTCCCTCGATAGGCTTCCATGCTAACGCACCGCCCTCGCCTGTGGTGAAATTTTTAACGGCATGAAATGAGAAACCGGAAAAGTCGGCTAATTCTCCGGCTCTTTTGCCGTCTTTTCTTTCTGCCATAAACGAGTGAGCCGAATCGGAAATAATGGCTAATCTGCCCATTGCCTGCTGAATTTCTCCCGAGGGAGTAAAAATATTTTTCTTGCTTTCCGCAATTTCCAGCAAGCGGTCATAATCGCATAGAACGCCGCCCAAGTCAACGGGTACTATAGCTTTTGTTTTCGGCGTAACTGCATTTTCTGCCTGTTCGTATGAAATATGAAAAGTATTTGGTTCAACGTCTACCATTACGGGAGTTGCTCCGATATGCTCAATTACGCTTGCGGTCGCTGTGTATGTATACGCAGGTACGATGACTTCGTCGCCTGCTTTAATGCCCAACAATCTCATTGCCATTTCATGGCACGCTGTAGCAGAGTTCATGCACACCGCATATGGCACATGGCACATCTCCGCAATTTTTTGCGAGAGTTCTTCGGTTCGCGGTCCCGTGGTAATCCATGACGACTTTAATGTTTCAACTACCGCGTCAATTTCGGCTTGCCCAATATCGGGCGGTGAAAACGGAATTTTCATATTTATTCCCCTTTGATTTATTTGGATTTAAGCATTTCTTCCGCATGCTGCAATGAAAGTTCGGACGGATTATTTCCGTCAATAATTCTTGAAAGTTCGTATTTTCTTTCTTCAAAATCAAGCTTTCTTACTTTTGTATATGTTCTGCCCTCTTCGACATTTTTGTTTATAAACAAGTGAACGTCAGCCAAAGCGGCAATTTGAGCCTGATGAGTAATGCACAATACCTGATGACTTCCGGAAAGCTGCTGTAATTTCCTGCCTACTTTTGAGGCTGCCGAACCGCTTATGCCCGTGTCGATTTCATCGAAAATCAAAGTGGCTATTTCGTCTTTTTCTGCGATAATAGTCTTTATTGCAAGCATGATACGCGAAAGCTCGCCGCCCGACGCAATTTTTGACAATGACTTTGGTTCTTCTCCGGGATTTGCGGAAATTAAAAGCTCCAGTCTGTCGCAGCCGTTTTCCGTAAAGTCTGTCGCTGTAATATCGGGAATCATTACAACGTTTGGCATATCAAGATAACGCATTTCTTCCATAACAGCCTTAGAGAAATCATTTGCCGCCTGTGTTCTTTCACGAGTAAGCTTTTCGGCTATTTCGGTTAATTCTGCTTTGGCTTTTTTGAACTCCGACTCCAAGCGTTCTTTGTTAATGTCGAACTGTAAAAGTTCTTCAAGCTCTTGATTTGCTTTTTCGCAAAAGTCTAAAATTTCTTCTATTGTATCTCCGTATTTTCTTGACAAAGAACGAATCAAGTCATATCTTTCTTCAACTTCTTCGATTTCACGAGGGTCAATGTCTACTTCGTCAAGAAAATCACGTATTTCATAATGACAGTCGTTTAATTCTTCATACGCAGACTGCAACCTTTGAGCAATATCGCTCAAAGCCGGATACAGCTTCGCAATATCCGAAAGAGTGTCGCAAGCACTGTCAACAATGGATACTGCTCCCTCTTCCTCATCGCCGGCGAGCAGCGAATAAACAAGAGCAATTCCCGTCTTTATTTTTTCGCTGTTGTTCAGTAAAATTCGTCTTTCTTCCAACTCTTCAATTTCTCCGGGCTGAAGCTCCGCCTCAGTTATTTCTTCAACCTGATATTGAAGCAAATCTATTTTTCTCTCTCGCTCCTGAATGTTGTCTTCCATACACGAAAGCTTACGCTTTAAATCTGAATATAATTCAAATTTTCTTTTGTATTGTTCAAGCAAATCGCCGTAATTTCCGAGGGCGTCAATATACTTTATATGACTGTCTGCCGTCATAAAGTCGTAGCCCTCATGCTGACCGTAAATATTAATCAAATACGAGCTTACTTTTTTCAGTATTGAAAGAGGAGCGGGACGACCGTTTATTTTGCAGGAATTTTTTCCTGAAACTGTCATTTGCCGCTGCAATATAAAAATCCCGTCTTCGTCATCGTAGCCGCATTCTCGAAGAACATCGCAGACAGCGTCCGATACGTTGGAGAATGTTGCAATTATCAAAGCAGAGGACGCTCCCGAACGAATTAAATCTCTTGACATTCTCTGCCCCATAATAGCGTTAATTGAGTCAATTATTATTGATTTTCCGGCTCCCGTTTCACCTGTCAGGATATTAAAAGCCTCGTCAAAATCAATGCTGATTTTTTCAATTACAGCTACGTTTTCAATATATATATTAGATAGCATTTAATCACCTTTATTGTTTTCATAAATTGAAATGACCCTCAGTTCAGAGGTAATTTCGGCTGCTTTTTCGGCTGTCTTTGCAGCCAAAAAAATGGTGTCGTCACCGGCAATAGTTCCCAACACTCCGCTTATGGCGGCGGCGTCAATCGCAGTGCATACAGCCTGAGCCATGCCTGCAACTGTTTTGACAACAACCAAATTTTCTGCATAATCCACAGATATAACGGAAGTCGAAAACAAAGATTCTATATTAGATTTAGCGTCAATATGACGGCTCGAACCCAAGGCATAACAGTATTTACCGTTGTTCAGCAAAACCTTTACAAGCTGAAGTTCCTTGATATCTCTTGAAACTGTAGCCTGCGTAACGTTATATCCGCATTTTTGCAGTTCCGCCAAAAGTTCTTCCTGCGTACTTATTTCCCGATTGCGAATTAATTCAATAATTTTCGAATGTCTGCCTTTCTTCAAAATCAGTTTCTCCTTTCGTTAAGTTTTTCGTTAAGTATTCTATAAAAATTTTTATTATTCAGCTTTATAAAATCGGCGGTAAGATTTGATTTTCTTACAACCACGCTGTCTTGGCTCTCGATTTTTATTGTATTCATGCCATCAATGGTAACAAAGATTTCTTCGTTGCATCTCTCGTTAGGTAAAATTTTGACTTCCGATTCGTCCGAAAACAGAACCGAGCGTGCAAAAAGCGAATGAGGACAGATAGGCGTTAAAAGGATACATTTCATATGCGGTTCTATAACGGGACCTCCGGCTGACAAAGCGTAAGCTGTCGAGCCTGTGGGAGTTGATAATATTAAACCGTCCGCACGGTAAGACGTAATAAATTCTTCATTTAACTTAACGTCAAGTTCAACCATTCTTGACACCGAGCCTTTTGACACAGTCACGTCATTCAAAGCATAGAAGACTTCTGTTTTTTCGTTATGAATTACAATTACTTCAAGCAGCATTCTGTCATCAACGGTATAACTTTTATCAAAAAGCTTTGACAAAAGAGAAAGTTCGGTAGGCTCAAGGTTCGCAACAAATCCCACTCTCCCACAGTTTACCCCAAGTATAGGTTTGCTAAAAACAGCCGCATGCTTTGCTATATGAATAATTGTTCCGTCGCCGCCAATCGCAATAACCAAATCTGCATTTTTAATAGTTTCCAAGTGATTATGAAAATACTCAGTCTTACTATTGACAATCGCGTCCGAAAATTTTTCGGGTACAGTAAAACTGCAGTCAAAATTCAGCAGATATTCAATTATTCGATTTGCATGCACAATAGTTTCGTTTTTTAACGAATTTGGTATAATAGCAATTTTTCTTAACACTTGAAATTACTTTCCTTTTTTAATATTAATATATTTTTAAGAACTTCGCTTTGATTACTTATCCAAATCTTCATGAGAAAGGCGAACAATACTTTCAGCGTCGGTATCAATTAAAATATCCGCTTCATCACTTTTTTTCAAATAAATTAAATACTCTATATTTCCCTCGGGACCTTTTACCGGAGAGTAGTCAAGACCTATTACAGAAAATCCGTTTTGCTCTGCAAAGTCAATAATTCCGTTAATAACCTGAGTATGAATTGAAGAATCACGAACTACGCCGTTTTTGCCTACGTTTTCCCTGCCCGCCTCAAACTGCGGCTTGATAAGACAGACAGCTGTTCCGTTTTTTTTCAAAAAATTTCTTGCAACAGGCAAAATAAGCTTTAGAGAAATAAATGATACGTCTACGCTGAAAAAGTCTATGGGTTCGGTTATCTGTTCTTCGGTTACGTAACGAAAATTAGTTCGTTCAAGGTTTACAACACGTTCGTCATTACGAAGTTTATATGCAAGCTGTCCGTAGCCTACGTCTATGGCAAAGACTTTTTTCGCTCCGTTTTGCAGCATACAATCTGTAAATCCACCGTGAGAAGCTCCTATATCCATTGTTGTTTTGCCGTTTAAATCAAGACCGAAAACTTGAATTGCCTTTTCAAGTTTCAATCCTCCTCGGCTGACGTATTTTAATGTTTTTCCTCTTACTTCTATTATACTGCTTTCGGGATAGCAAGTGCCGGGTTTATCCGATTTTTGATTGTCAACATAGACAATGCCCGACATTATAATAGCTTTTGCCTTTTCACGGCTTTCAGCTAATCCCTTTTCAAAAAGCAGAACGTCTAATCTTTTTTTTGCGGACAAAATACCACCCTCGTCAATTCCATGTTATTTTATTAACAATACCCATACAGTCTAAATTAAGCTCGGCAAGAGCCTCGTCTACAGTTGACTGAGGTACAAATTTATCTTTAATTGCAGTAAGTTCAAAGTTTCCTTTGTATTCCTGATTTTTTAACATATAGTAAAATAATTCTCCAACTCCGCCTATTTCCATGCCCTCTTCAAAAAAATAAATTTTGTCAAATTCGGCGGCAAGTTCTACCGCCGCTTCCGGAAGCGGACGTATTCGGTTAAGCTTAATAATCGTTATATTAAAGCCCTTTTCTTTTAGTATTTCTTTTGCCTGAGCCGCATTTGCAAAAATTCTGCCGTAAGTAACGACAGCGGCATCTTTCCCCTCTCCAAATACAGAATATACGTCGCTGCCTTGATAACCTTTCGGGCGGTAAGGCTGACTGCCTCGGGGATAACGCACCGCAACAATATTTTTATCCTTATAAATCGCATTATTTAAAGACATACTTAGTTCGTCAAAATAACACGGCGAATAAATAGTAGTGTTTGGTATATTATTCATCATTGCAACATCAAACACTCCCTGATGAGTTTCTCCGTCATCTCCGACTATTCCGGCACGGTCAACGGCAAGCACTATATGCAGCTTTTGAGTTGCCGCATCATGAACTATTTGGTCATACGCTCTTTGCAAAAACGTTGAATATACCGCAAACACAGGTATCATGTCTTCCGTTGCCAATCCAGCCGCAAATGTTACCGCATGCTCTTCCGCTATGCCGACGTCAAAAAAGCGTTCCTTATAATTATGAGAAAATTTCGATAACCCCGTTCCTAATTTCATAGCGGCGGTAATAGCGCAGATTCTCTTGTCTTTCGATGCCATTCGGCACATTATCTCGCCAAATCGAGCGGAAAAACCCTTTTTGTTATTAAGCGGCTCACCCGTATCAATTTCAAATTTTCCAACGCCATGATAACCCCTCGGGTCTTCTTCGGCAAATTGATAACCTTTGCCCTTTGTTGTCAAGACATGAATAAACACACCTCTGTTTACGCTTTTTGCAGCGTTAAGAGCGTGAATAAGCTTACGCAAGTCATGCCCGTCAACAGGTCCGTAATAGACAAAACCTAAATCTTCAAAAATCGTATTTCTGTATACGGATACTCTCAGCTTTGATTTTGAATTAAGCATTAATATTCTTATCGGATTTCCTATTACAGGTATATGAAGCAATATTTTTTCCACAAATTTTTTAGTTCTTATATAGCCGGGACGTATTCTGATATGGGTCAAATATTTTGCTATCGAACCGACATTATGAGAAATTGACATTTCATTATCGTTCAAAATAACGGTAAAATTCTTTCCCGAACGCCCTGCGTTATTCAGTCCCTCATACGCAAGTCCGCCTGTTAAAGCTCCGTCGCCGATAACGGCAATAGTCCGCCCTTTTTCGCCTTTAATGGCTCTTGCCCTTGCTATTCCGTAGGCGGCAGAAATTGAAGTGCTGCTGTGACCGACATTAAAAGCATCGTAAGGGCTTTCGCTCCTTTTCGGGAATCCAGAAATACCGTCTTTGCAGCGAATTGTGTCAAGCTTATCTCTTCTTCCGGTTAGGATTTTATGAGTATAAGCCTGATGACCTACGTCCCAGACAATCTTGTCATTCGGGGTATCGTACACATAGTGCATTGCAACCGTCAATTCAACTGTTCCCAAGTTCGGGGACAAGTGACCTCCGGTCTGCGACACTGTTTTTATTAATTTATCTCTAATCTCGGAACAAAGAATCTCCAATTCATCAATGGACAGCTTTTTTAAATCGGCAGGTGAATTGATCTTGTCAAGATATTCATAAGAAGTATTATTCAAGATTTTTCATTCCTTTGTGTAATAATGAGCAACGCTTTGCAGATTCCAAAGACGCTGTCTTTGGAATCTGCAAGCCTTTGAAAAGGCTTGAGCGAAACTTTAATAAGTTTAGTATAATCTCTTAGATAATTGCTCGGCAAGAGTCCGCAAAAAACAACTGTTACTTTCGAATATATCCAATGTATTAATTGCTTCATTCGTAAGCTTGTCAACAGTTTGTCGAGATTCGTCTATCCCCAAAAGCGTTACATAGTTGACTTTTTTATTTTCCGCATCGCTTCCGACAGGTTTTCCAAGAGTTTTTGTGTCGGAAACAATATCCAAAATATCGTCAACAATTTGAAACGCAAGACCGATTTTTTCGGCGTATACCTCGGCAGCCTTTAATTTTTCTTCGTCTGCTCCGGCAAGAACACAACCCATTAAACACGGAGCTTTAATAAGCATGCCCGTTTTTTTGGAATACATTTCTTTAATTGTTTCAAGCGTTGGATTTTTACCCTCTGTTTCAAGGTCAATTACCTGACCTCCGACCATGCCCGTTGCTCCTAAGGCTTTTGCTAAAATTCCGGCTGCTTTCGCGCCCTTAACGCCAAAACTCTCAATCGCCGAATCACTCAGCATTACTTCATACGCAAGCGATTGAAGCGCATCGCCTGCCAATAATGCGATATCTTCGCCAAACACAATATGATTTGACGGCTTTCCTCTTCTCAAGTCGTCATTATCCATGCACGGCAAGTCATCATGTATTAACGAATAAGCATGAATCATTTCAACTGCGCAGGCATACGGCAACGCAGCATTTATATCTCCTCCGCATAAATCACAAAAAGCCAACAGCAATGTTGGTCTAAGCCGCTTGCCGGGCAGCAGCAAGCTGTACCTAAGAGATTTTATTACGCTCTGTTCGGAGCATTCAATCGCTGGCAATAACTGCGGCAAATAATCCTCTATCATAGAAAGATACTTATTTTCCATTGTTACTCCTCCGAAACACTTGCGTTCAATTCGGTAAACTTTAACTGTGCCTTTTGTAATTTATCAAAACAAAATGCAATTAATTTTGCGCTTTCTTCGTAAAGTTCCAAAGACTTATCCAGCGTTACATTATTTCCCCTCAAAATTTCGGAAATTTCTTCAAGTCGTTTTTTAGCCTCTTCATAAGATTTATATTCAATATCTTTCATTTTTTTATACTCTCCTTATATCTTCAACACGACAACGCATTGTTCCGTCCGTAACTCTTACGGAAATACTATCTCCAATTTCAACATCGTCAACAGTATTTATAATTCGGTCATTCATTGAAGAAACAGAATAACCATTTTGCAGTAAACTGATTGGATTAAGAGCATTAATCTTTTCAGCCAATAATTTAATTTCCGTTTGACTTGTCTGCAAACGATTTTTCATCAAAAAATCTATACTGCTTTTAACCGAAGCAACATAAAGCCTTTCTTTTTCAAGATAAGAACTCGAACATAAATTAGGCAATAAATCCGATATTTGGTCAATGTCATTTTTTTCCTGCGATATTTTTCGAGCGACACTGTTCTGTATCTCCTCAAACACTTCGTCCAGTCTTAACATTAATTCGTTTCTGTCGGGTACTGCACATTCGGCGGCGGCAGACGGTGTCGGAGCTCTTAAATCCGCTGCCATATCGCAAATCGTATAGTCTGTTTCATGCCCAACGGCTGATATTACGGGAACTTTAGAATAATATATTGCCTTAACTAATTGTTCGCTGTTAAAGCAGCTCAAATCTTCAAATGAACCGCCGCCCCTGCCAATAATAATTACGTCAATATTTTCAATATTATTGAGAGTTTTTATTCCGTTCACAAGCTGAGGCACTGCCTGCTCGCCTTGAACCAACGACGGATAAAGAACTATTTCCGCAAGCGGAAAGCGTCTTGACACAACATTTTTTATATCCTGAATAACCGCTCCGGTACGTGACGTCACTACTCCTATTTTTTTAGGGAAAGTGGGAATTGACTGCTTATGACTTTCATCAAAAAAACCCTCTTCCGAAAGTCGTTTTTTCAGCTGTTCCAACGCCACAGTCATTGCACCTATGCCGTCAGGCTGCATACTGTTTACATACAGCTGATATGTTCCTCGAAGAGGATATGAAGAAACTCTGCCGCTTACAATGACTTTCATTCCGTTTGAGGGCTTAAATTTCAGCCGTGACGCCGCAGAAGAAAACATCACCGCACTTATAGAAGCATTTTCATCTTTAAGAGAAAAATATAAATGTCCCGAACTGTAAGCTCCCTTAAAATCCGAAATTTCCCCCACAACAAATATATTCTTTAAATTATTGTCACCTTCGAGAAGTGTTTTTATGTAAGTATTAACTTGAGATACCGTCAACGGCGAACCGCTCATAATTTTTTCTCCTCTTCATAACGTAATCCGCATAATACGGCTGTTCCGCAGGCATTGTCGGCAGAATATGCAGGTTCTGCAAAATAACAGTCAAACTTTTTTTTCAACGATTTTTTTATAATGGAATTTGACATCACGCCGCCGGCAAACAGAACGGGCATTTTTCCGTATTTTTGTAAAATATTGCCGCACATTTCTTCAAGCGTTTTTTCCACAAAAGTAATACAAGTCAACGCTGTTTCTGAATTGTCAGCATTATTTTGAATCATTTTTTCGCAAATATTCTGTATTCCCGACAAACAGCAGTCTGTATTTTTAACGCAAGTTTTCACTTTAACTTTTTTGTCGCACTGCAAAGCAAGTTTTTCAAGTTCCTGACCGCAAGGAAAAGAAAATCCCATGCTTACGCCTACCCTGTCAATGGCTTGACCGGCGTGCAAATCAAGTGTCTTTCCGACTATTTCGGCTGTAAAAACTTTTTGCCTGTCGGGCTTCACAAGTAAGGCTTCTGTCGTTCCGCCCGAAACGTGAAAAGCGATAAACTCTTGTTTATACAAAAAATCAGTTTTTGACGAATAAATCGCCGCCGCTATATGCCCCGTTTGATGTGAAAACTCGTAAACAGGAACGTTTAACACCGTTCCTATAATTTTGGCTGCGTTAATGCCTACTGTAAAACAAGGCATATACGAACCCTCTATTGAGCGTGGTCTTGACGATACGCCGACAGCGGCAATCATCGGTCTTTCTTCGGGCGAAAATTCGTTAAAAAGCGATTCTATTAACTCGTGCAGCTGTTGAGTATGATGAAACACAGCGTCGCTTTGCCGCAAACCGCATTGTCCTTGTCCTACGGGAAGAAGTTTTTTCCTTTGAAGAACAGTTTTGTCATTAAGACAGTACAAAGCGGCAGACGTAGTATAATTGCTTGTGTCTATACCCAATACATATTGAATATTACTCATGATTTATTCTTATTCCTTACGATTGACCCAAGAACACCGTTTATAAAAGAGGCGTCTTTTGGAGTTGTGTATTTTTTTGCAATTTCAACAGCTTCGTTAATAACTATCTCCCCGGCTATTTTCGAGGAGTTCATTTCTGAAATTGCAAGTCTTAGTATGCTCAGAGCTGCTCTTGACAAACGCTCAATAGTCCAGCCGTTTTTCAGATTGGAAGAAATTAAAGAGTCTATTTTTTCTTTATTTTGAGAATAGTAATCCAATATGCTCAACATATATTCGTCTGCAACGATTGTTCTTGATTCGACCGCATTGTCTAAAATATCCTGATAGCTGTCATCAGTAAATGTCATTTCAAAAAGCACGATAAAACACTGTTCCCTGATTTCTCGTCTTTTTTGTTTGTATTCATTTTTTTCGGCTTCCGTATAATGATTTTTCGAATTATTATTATTCATATGTTCTCCTTTTAATATTGGTTGTTAATTGACTGATTAATAATACTGTTTTTAAATTAAAAAAAGGATATGACACACCATTTTATCCTATTATATCACAACAAAATAAATAAAACAATAGTCCTTTATATATTGAAAATACAGTTTTTTACTAACAGACAAAAATTTCCTCAAAAACTAAAACCAAAAGCTCCCCGGCTTTCGACCGAGGAGTTTTTTATTATATTTATTATATTTTAAAATATTTTAAAACAGACTGCATACAAGGTCAGTATATTCGGACGGGTCGTCTACTTGAAGACCTGCAATAATAACAGCTTGATTGTAAAGGAGTTTAGCGTACTTTTCAGCCTTTTCCCTATCGGCAGTCATATTTGCTATCAAAGCATTCACTGCGGGGTGAGTGGCATTGAGTTCAAGAACACGTTCGGCACGAACCATTGCTTCGGGCTGAGCCATTGCCATATACTTTTCCATTTCAAAGGAAACTCCGCCCTTTGCAGTCAAGCAAACAGGGTGACTTCTCAATTTCTTAGAAAACACTACTTCGTTAACCTTATCGCCGAGTATATCCTTAACGAATTTCAAAACATCGTCTTCATTTTCGGCCTTTTGCTCTTCTTTGCTGTCGCTTTCTTCTTCTACATCTTCGTTTACGATATTCACAAACTTTTTGCCTTCGTATTCTTCCATGCTTCTAAATGCAAACTCGTCAACTTTTTCGGCACAGTACAAAATTTCTCTGCCCTTTTCACGAAAATATTCGGTTTGCGGCAGCTTGTCTATAATATCAATGCTTTCGCCCGTAGCAAAGTAAATTTCCTTTTGGTCTTCGCCCATTCTCTCAACGTATTCTTTAAGAGTTACAAGCTTCTTCTCTGTTGAGGAGTAGAACAGCACTAAATCCTTTACAACGTCCTTGTGAGCACCGTAATCGCCTACCAAGCCATACTTGAGCTGATTGCCGAAATTAGCAAAAAACTTTTCATATGCTTCTCTGTCGTTTTTGAGCCATGACGCAAGCTCGCTGCGAATCTTCTTTTCAAGAGTATTGGCTATGTTTTTCAGCTGTCTGTCATGCTGGAGCATTTCACGGGAAATATTAAGCGAAAGGTCTTGAGAATCAACTACGCCCTTGATAAATGCAAAATGTTCCGGAATCAAATCAGAGCATGTATCCATTATCAAAACGCCGCTGCTGTAAAGCTGCAAGCCCTTTTTATATTCTTTTGTGTAGTAATTGAACGGCACACGAGAAGGAATATACAAAAGCGATTTGTACGTTACAATGCCCTCGACAGAATTTGAAAATACATGAGCCGGATTTTCAAAATCAAAGAACTTTTGCTTATAGAACTCGTTGTATTCTTCTTCGGTAACATCTTTTTTATTTCTCTGCCAAATCGGAATCATGCTGTTGAGAACTTCGTCTTCCGTAACTTCGTCATACTCGGGGTGTTCCAAATCGCAGTCTTCGCGAAGTTTGCGGTGTTCCATTTCCATTATAATCGGATAACGGATATAATCGGAATACTTTGATACTAATGCAGAGATTTTATATTTTTCAAGGAAATCGGAATACTTTTCATTTTCCGTATCTTCCTTGATACGCAGAATAATAGTTGTTCCTACGCTGTCCTTATCTGTTTCGGTAATTTCGTAGCCGTCCGCCCCCGAACTGCTCCACTCATAAGCCTGCTCGCAGTTATATTTCTTTGAGCGTACGGTTACTTGGTCGGAAACCATGAACGCAGAATAAAAACCAACGCCAAATTGTCCGATAATATCCACATCGTCATTTTTTTCATTTTCCTGCTTAAACTTAAAAGAACCGCTGTTTGCAATAGTTCCGAGGTTGTTGTCCAAATCGTCCTTGTCCATACCTATGCCGTTGTCACTTATAGTAATAAGTCTGTTCGGCTTATCTATCTCAATGCGGATTTTAAAGTCATCTTTATTCAAGCCCACATTAGAATCAGTAAGGGAAATATAGTAAAGCTTGTCGATAGCGTCGCTTGCGTTAGATATAATCTCCCTTAAAAAAATCTCCTTATGCGTGTAAATAGAATTAATCATCAAGTCAAGCAATCTTTTAGATTCAGACTTAAATTCAGTTTTTGCCATAAATATTACCTCTTAATTATTAGTTAAATTTTTCTGTTAGCACTCTCACTGTTCAAGTGCTAATATAGTTATATAACAAATTTCCCAATTTGTCAATAGGCTATTTGTTAATATTCGGTTAAATTAAACTTCTTTAAAAATAAAAAAAGAGCAGGACTTTACTCCTGCTCATAAAAAATTATTTTTAAAATATTTTTTATTATTTCTTTTTGGATTTTGATTTCTGAGTATTTGTTGATTTAGCAGCTACCGGCTTAGCTGTAGACTTAGGCGCTTCGGAATCAAGAGCCTTGTAAACCAAAGCAGCCAAAGCTCCGCCAATCAAAGGAGCAACGATGAACAGCCATACCTGAGCAAATGCTTCGCTGCCATGTGAACAGCCGAAAATCATAGATATAAGAGCTGCGCCGAAACTTCTTGCCGGATTTACGGACGTACCTGTCAAAGGCAATCCCAAAAGATGTACCAATGTTAATGACGCGCCTATTACTAAACCTGCCGGATTTCCGAACTTTTCCTTGCTTGTTACGCCGCAGATAGCAAACACAAAAACAAAAGTAAGAACTACTTCTGTTACAAATGCGCCAAATGCAGTAATACCTGTTGCAGAAAGGTCGCCGTAACCGTTTGTACCCATGCCGTTTTTACTAAGGAAATCTGTTCCCGACAGCATTGCGTAAAGAATGCACGCACCGAAAGTTGCTCCGACAAACTGGCTGAACACATAGCCTGCAAACTCAGCCGGCGTCATTTTGCGGTTGACAAGCATAGCCAACGATACCGCCGGATTCACATGACAGCCGGACACGTTGCCTATGGAATATGCCATTGCCACAATTACCAATCCGAAAGCCAACGCAATACCCACATAACCTGCACCAAGTCCGTTAGTTGCAGCAACTCCGCAGCCAAACGCTACCAGCACCGCTGTTCCTATCAACTCCGCCAAACACTTTTTTACCATACAAAAAACCTCCTCAATAGTTAAAATTTTACAATAAAATTTTAACACATTTTTATAAAAAAGTAAAGAGATTTAAAAAAATATTATCATTTTTTAAAAAAAACATTACTTCTGTTTAGTTTTTTGTATTATAAATTTAATGTCACAAAAAATTGAATTTCTTTGTGACATTAAATATTTAGCAAATCAGATTTTCTGAATTTAAATGTATTTTATTTTTTTAAGCTGATACAAACTTTTTTGCCCTGCTCATACTCAAGCTCATAAGTCATATCAGGCTCGATAACAGATTCCTGCTTGCTGAGTGTTTCCTGACAAATGTACTCAAGCCAATTCTGCGGAACATTACCGCTTATATCCAGTGAAATATAATCCGTTATAGCACAGCCCATTTTTCTGCGGTTATCCTGAATGCTGCGGACAATATCACGAGCAACACCCTCGTCGCGAAGTTCTTCCGTAATAGTAAGGTTAAGCGATACAACTATGCCCTTATCGCTTGCAACGTGCTGTCCTGCCTTAGCCTGATAAGTAACAAGAATAATTTCCGAATCGAACACGCTCTCGACACCGTTAATCTCTAAAACCGCACCGTCTGCCAAAAGTTTGAATTTACCGCTCTTGACAGCCTTAATAATTTCGGGTATTCTGTTCGGATAACGGTTTCTTATTTCGTTAAAGTTCGGAGCATACTTAACCTGAGCTACACTTTCGGCACTGTCAAGAATTTCCACGGATTTTACATTAAGTTCTTCGGCAATAATCTCTTTAAAGCTTTCGACAACGGGTATTCCTGCCGTATCCGAAAGAACTACGCTCAATGTGCTTAGCGGCTGACGGTTTTTCACATTGTTCTTACTTCTGATAGAACGTGCAAGATAAATTACGTTTCTAACAAGCTTAACTTGGTTCAAAAGCTCGTCATCTCTGTAACAATCGGGAATTTCTGCCCATGAATCAAGATGTACGGAAAAATTGCCGGTAAGCGTTTTATAAAGCTTTTCGGAAATAATCGGAGCAGCCGGAGCGAAAAGCTTTGTCATATTGACTAAAACATAATACAATGTTTCGTAAGCATTTTTCTTGTCCTCGGACATTCCCTTTTCCCAAAATCTTCTTCTTGAACGGCGAATAAACCAATTTGTCAAACCGTCTACAAGCTCTATCAGACTGTCAACGTATTTGTTGACATAATAAGCGTCCATGTTGCGTGTAATGCGGTCTGCCGCTTCCCAAAGCTTTGCAAGCATCCAGCGGTCAAGCTGATTGTCGGAAGTCGGAGCCGTTAATTCTTCGGGGTGGAATCCGTCTATATTTGCGTAGGAAATAAAGAAATTACAAGCGTTCCAATAAGGAAGAACTATCTGCTGCAAAGCGTCCTGTATGCCGTTGTCGTCAAACTGCAGGTCACCGATAAAAGCATAGCGTTAGTCTGATACAGATACAAACGGAAAGCGTCCGTGCCGTATGTTTTCATTAAGTCCATAGGGTCTGTATAGTTCTTTGATGATTTGGAAAGCTTTTTGCCGTCCTTTGCAAGTATTGTTCCATGAACAACGCAGTTTGAGAAACACGGCTTGTCAAACAGTGCGACAGACAATACGTGCAAATAATAGAACCAACAGCGGATTTGTCCCGTATACTCAACGATAAAATCACTCGGGAAATGCGACTCAAACCATTCTTTATTGTCAAACGGATAATGTTTTTGAGCAAACGGAACCGAACCGCTCTCGAACCAGCAGTCAAGAACTTCGGGCACACGTACCTTTGTGCCGTTACAGTCGGGACAAGAACACTTAAATGTTACTTTGTCCATATACTGACGATGTAAATTATTAAGACGAACGCCGCTTGCCTTTTCGATTTCGTCTATGCTGCCTAATACGGTTCTGTCGCCGCAAGTATCGCATTCCCAAATCGGAATAGGAGTAGCCCAATAGCGATTGCGTGAAATATTCCAGTCACGGGCATTTTCAAGCCACTTGCCAAAGCGTCCGTGCTTAATGGTTTCGGGAACCCAGTTTATTTCTTCATTCAGTTCTATTAAGCGGTCTTTAATTTTTCCAATGTTAAAATACCATGCGTCCATAGCCTTATAAATTAACGGACGCTTACATCTCCAGCAGTGCGGATAATTATGTTCGATAGTACCGTCTGCAACTGCTTTTCCGTTTTCGTACAAGAAACGAATAATAACGGGGTTCATTTCAATAACATTCTTTTCACCGTCAGGCTCGTAAAAGTCCGTAACCTCTTGGGTAAATCTGCCCTTTTCGTCAACGGGATTTACAAGCGGAATGTTATTGTTTTTGCAAGTCCAGTAGTCGTCTTCGCCGAATGCGGGGGCAGTATGAACAATGCCGACACCCTCGTCAGCTCCGACATAGTCTGCCGTAACAACTCTGAAAGCTTTATCTTTAAGCTCGGCAAAATACGGGAACAACGGCTCGTATGTAATGCCTACCAAATTGCTGCCCTTACAAGTCTTTACTATAACAGGCTCTTTGCCGAATATTTTTTCATACTTTGGAAGAACTGTTTCACAGGCAATGTAAATCTGTTCGCCGACATCGACAAAAGCATAATCTAAATCACTGCCCACTGCAAGACAGAGATTAGACGGAAGTGTCCACGGCGTAGTTGTCCACGCAAGGAAAAACACAGGCTTTCCGTTTATGACCTCTTCGGTTTTGAACTTTGCGATAATCCACCTGTCCTGACGGGGGCGTGTTGAATCTGATTCGCGAGTATCGGAAATTGACAGCGATGTTTCGCAATGCGTACAATACGGCGTAACACGGTAATCACGATAAATCAAGCCTTTGTCATAACACTGCTTGAACGCCCACATAACGCTTTCCATAAATTCGGGGTTCATTGTTTTGTAAGCTCCGTCGTAGTCAACCCAGCGAGCCATTTGTTCAACGTAATCTTTCCACGCTTCATTGTTGCCCGACACAAGTTCAAAACACCGGTCATTGAATTTGTCAATACCCAGTTCTTTTTCAATTACGTTCTTGTCATCAATGCCCAAGTTCTTTTCAACCTGATTTTCGATTGGAAGTCCATGACAGTCCCAGCCCCAAACTCTCGGCACTTTATAGCCTTTCATAGTCCAGTATCTTGCAATCATGTCTTTGATAAAAGATACTAATATAGTGCCGTGGTGCGGTTTGCCTGTTGGGAACGGCGGTCCGTCATAAAAAACGACTTCTTCTGCTTCGGGTTTATTTACAGACTTTTCAAAAACAGCCTCGTCTTTCCAGAATCTGAGAACTTCTTTCTGGATTTCGGGGATATTCGGTTTGCCTGCAAGCTCTTCATACTTCAATTTATTCACTCACCTTTGCTGAATAAGGGCTGTTCTATTTAACCCTTACCAAAAATATACTCACTAATTTTAACTCAAATTAAAATTGTTGTCAATACGCTTTGCTTATTTTTTTAATCATTCGCCGCACACGCTTTAATTGAGAATGATTTTTTTACCGTTGGAAGTGATTATTCCGTCATCGTTCATTCTGCGGATTTCACGCATTAAAGCACTTCTGTCAGCTCCCAAATAGCTTGATAATCTTTCAAAAGTCATGGGAATTGTAATTTCTTTGCTGTTGCCCGAAAGAGTGCCGAGATATTTAAAATAAACTAATAATTTGTTTCTTAAATTTTTTTGACTTAATATATTAACGTGCAGTGACATATATTTTGCTCTTTGAGAGGTAAACAAGAGCATTTTTTTTATTAATTCGTTATGATTTTCGCAGTTATGACGGCAATTATTCATCAAATTTTCAAAATTAACGAAAAGCACTTTACATTCGCTCTCTGCCACAACAATATATTCCACCGATTCCAGCGGCATAATGATATAATCGCCAAAACTGTCGCCCACATGAAGAAAGTCGGAAATGCTCTCATGACCGCTTTCGTCAATGCTGACAATTCGAGCTTTCCCCTCTAAAAGCAGTCCGATTAACCCGTTATTTCCGCTCAGCGATAAAATGGTATCTCCTTTCATGAACTTCTCATATTTTTTTGACTCGCAGTTTTCAATATCCTTTAGTATGTCGCAGTTTGTATTATTTTTATGATTCATCGTATACACAGCCCTTTAGTTAGTTTTGACTAATTTTAAAAAATATATTTTAAAAATATTGGTTTTGTTGCGGTTGCAACAGCTTTATTTTAAAAATTGTGTTAAAATAACAATAATTGAGGGTGTATGCTTAATATTATGTCTATTTAACAGATATTAACAATTAAGTCTTTCGGTTAAAACACCGCCCTCTTATCATTATAGCTGTTTTTTGTTGCTAACGCAACACTTTTCTAAGTTGTGATGAAAATATTTTTGCTGAGAAGTCTGTACAAATCCAATAAACTGTGCAGACGGTCGAGTTTTTCAATACTTACAGGAGGTTACTATGCAAAAATTAAGTGAAGCTGCAGTAAAGCAGATTAACGAAATCTGCGACAGACACGCAAATGACAAAACCCCGCTTATGATGATTCTCAGTGATATTCAAAAGGAATATGGCTATGTTCCGGTTGATGTTCAGGAAATCGTATCCGAAAAAACAGGCATTTCCGTAGCTGAAATCTACGGTGTTGTTACGTTTTATTCGTTCTTCTCCCTCAAGCCAAAGGGAAAGTACATTATCGGATGCTGTCTTGGCACGGCATGCTATGTAAAGGGTGCGCAGCAGATTATCGACAAGTTCTCTGAGATTCTCGGTATTGCTCCGGGTGAAACAACAGAGGACGGCTTGTTTACGATTGATGCTCTCCGTTGTATAGGCGCTTGCGGTATTGCTCCGGCAGTTACAATCAACGGCACTGTTTACCCGAAAATGCAAGTAAATCAAGTGCAAAAGGTTATTGACGATTACCGCAGTAAGGAGGACTAAACATGAAGATTAATACAAGTGAACAGCTTGACAGCATGATTTGCAGCTGTACTGAAGCTCTCAATAACAAAATTAACGGCGCGGACGGCAAACGTGCGGTTGTACTGTGCGGCGGTACGGGCTGTCTGTCATCTCATTCCAACGAAATAAAAGCAAAATTTGAGGAAGTTATAGCTGAAAACGGTCTTTCCGATAAAGTAACCGTTAATCAGGTTGGCTGTTTCGGATTCTGCTCGCAGGGTCCTTTCGTTAAAATTTTCCCCGAAGCTACACTCTATCGTCTTGTTACTGTTGCAGATGTAGAAGAAATCGTAAAAACTGACCTTATGAACGGTCAAGTTGTAGAAAGACTTCTCTACGTTGACCCGAGTACTCAAGAAAAAATTCAGAAACAGGACGACATTAATTTCTATAAAAAGCAAAAGAGAGTTGCTCTTCACGGCTGCGGTCTTATCAATGCCGAAGATATAAACGAAGCTATGGGTTACGGCGCTTTCAAGGGCATTCAAAGAGCATTGACAATGACGCCGAAAGAAGTTATTGACGAAGTTCTCGCTTCAGGTCTTAGAGGCCGCGGCGGCGCGGGCTTCCCGACAGGCAGAAAGTGGTCTTTTGCTTACGCTAACGAAGCTGACCAGAAGTATGTTGTTTGTAACGGTGACGAAGGCGACCCGGGCGCTTTCATGGACAGATCTATTCTCGAAGGCAACCCATTCGCAGTTATCGAAGGCATGATGATTGCCGGCTATGCAATCGGAGCTTCCGAAGGTTACTTCTATGTTCGCGCAGAGTATCCTATCGCTGTTAACCGTCTGCAAAAAGCTATTGACCAAATGACAGAAATCGGCATGCTCGGCGATAATATTTTAGGTACAGACTTCTCGTTTATGGCTCACATTCGTCTTGGCGCGGGCGCTTTCGTTTGCGGTGAGGAAACTGCTCTTCTTAACTCTATCGAGGGTAAGAGAGGCATGCCTCGTCCGCGTCCTCCGTTCCCGGCTGTAAAGGGATTATGGGGCAAGCCTACTGTTGTAAACAACGTAGAAACTTTGGCTTGCGTTCCTTATGTTCTCCGTGAGGGTGCCGGCGAGTTTGCGTCAACAGGTACAGACGGCTCAAAGGGTACAAAAGTATTTGCTCTTGGCGGTAAAGTAAATAACGTTGGTCTTGTTGAAGTTCCTATGGGTACAACTCTGCGTGAGCTTATTTATGATATCGGCGGCGGTATCCCCAACGGCAAAAAGTTCAAGGCTATTCAGACGGGCGGACCTTCGGGCGGCTGTCTTACGGAAGAATATCTTGACGAACCTATTGATTTTGACAACCTCGTTGCAAAAGGTTCTATGATGGGTTCGGGCGGCGCTATCGTTATGGACGAAGATAACTGTATGGTTAACATCGCTAAGTTCTATATGGAGTTTATTTGCGATGAATCCTGCGGTAAATGTACTCCTTGCAGAATCGGCACAAAGCGTATGCTCGAAATCCTTACCAAAATCACGGACGGCAAAGGCACTATGGAAGACCTTGACGAATTGGAGCAGCTTTCCGAGGCTGTTAAGAACAATTCCTTGTGCGCATTGGGTCAAACCGCTTCTAACCCCATTGTTTCCACAATGACACACTTTAAAGACGAATATATTGCTCACATTGTAGACAAGCGTTGTCCGGCAGGTATCTGCAAGAACCTTATGCAGTACAAGATTCAAAAGGATAAATGTTTCGGCTGCGGACTTTGCTCTCGTCAGTGTCCCGTTGGCGCTATCAGCGTTACGGACTACACTGCGCCCGGCAAGAAGAAGCCAGCTTTGCAGATTGACGCTGAAAAGTGCATCAAATGCGGTATGTGTATGGCTTCCTGTAAGTTTGGCGCTATCGTTAAGGAATAATCAGGAGGGATATCAATGTCACTTGTTAATATAAAAATTGAAGGAATATCCTATCAGGTTGAAGCAGGTCTTACTATCCTTGAGGCTGCAAGACAGTGCGGATACGATATTCCGTCGTTATGCGCGTTCAATCACGGTCAATGCTCCTCCGGTTCATGCCGCGTATGTCTTGTAGAGGCTACCGGCGCAAGAGGTCTTGTTGCGTCCTGCGTTTACCCTGTTGCAGAGGGTATGGAAATCCGTATTTCTTCGCCAAAGGCTGTTAAAGCAAGAAGAACTTCCGTTGAGCTGATTTTGTCAAATCACAACAAAAACTGTCAGCAGTGTTCCAAAAACGGCAACTGCGAACTCTTAAATGTTGCAAAGCTTACAGGCGCAAGAGAAAACGTCTTTGTAGGCGAGAAAACTCCTACGACTTATGATGACTTAACACCGTCTATTGTCAGAGATACTTCCAAGTGTATTCTCTGCGGCAGATGCGTTGTAAGATGTCAGGAAGCTCACGGCAACGGCATTCTCGGATTTGAGAACAGAGGTTTCGCTACAATCGTTGCTCCCGCAGGAAATCGTTCGTTTAAAGACTCTCCGTGTCTGCTCTGCGGTCAGTGCGTAAACGTATGTCCCACAGGGGCTTTAATGCAGAAGTCTGAAATTTACAAAATTGACGAGGCTATGGCTGCCGGCAAACATGTTATTGTCCAAACTGCTCCGGCTGTGCGCGCTTCTCTCGGCGAAGAGTTCGGCATGAAAGTTGGTACTCCCGTAACAGGCAAAATGGTTGCGGCTCTCAGACGCCTTGGTTTTGACAAGGTTTACGATACAAACTTCGGCGCTGACTTGACTATCATGGAAGAGGCTAACGAGCTTTTGGCAAGAATTAAGAACGGCGGCACACTTCCGATGATTACTTCGTGTTCTCCGGGTTGGGTAAATTACGCAGAGTATTACTATGGCGACTGCCTTGATCATCTTTCTTCCTGTAAATCTCCCCATGAAATGGAAGGCGCTATCATTAAGTCTTACTATGCTGAAAAGAACGGCATTGACCCGAAAGATATCTTTGTTGTTTCTATTATGCCCTGTACTGCTAAGAAGTATGAGAAAGAACGTCCGGCTCTCGTTACTAACGGCTTGCCTGATGTTGACGCTGTTTTGACAACTCGCGAACTCGGCGACCTTATCAAGCGTTCGGGTATTAATTTCGCTAAGCTCCCGGACGAAGAGTTCGACCAGGATTTGGTTGGCACATACACAGGCGCAGGCGTTATCTTCGGCGTAACAGGCGGCGTTATGGAAGCTGCTCTCAGAACTGCTTACTTTGCGCTTGAAGGCAAAGAGTACGGTCCCGTAAACTTCACAGAAGTTCGTGGTTTTGACGGCGTTAAAGAGGCTACGTTCGTTCTTGCCGGCAATGAAATTAAAGTTGCTGTTGCTCATGGCATGAAGAACGCTAAGCCGATTATGGACGATATCCGCGCAGGCAAATCTCCTTACACATTTATCGAGATTATGTGCTGTCCGGGCGGCTGCATTAACGGCGGCGGTCAGTCCTATGTTCGCCCGACACTTCTCCCGAATGAAGACCTCGATATTCTCGACACCTATATGTCAAAGCGCGCTGAGGCTCTGTATTCCGAAGACGAAAGACAGGCTCTCCGTCAGTCGCATAACAATCCGCAGATTCAGCAGCTTTATTCGGAGTTTCTCGGCGAGCCTAACTCTCACAAGGCACATGAACTTCTCCACACAACTTATGTAAAAGACAGAGTAAGATTTGATTAATTAAATCGTTCTAATATATAAAAAAAACTAACCGTTAGTTCAATGAATTAGCGGTTAGTTTTTTTATTAACGCTTTTTTCAAAAAGCAGACAGTATTCTTTTTATTTCGGGAAAAATTTCTAAACTGCGTTCCAAAATTCCATTTGCATAAGCTATTGTCATTCCGTAATTTGTAATAGGCACACCCTCGTCATTCGCGCATTTTATGCGGTACTTCATTTCCCTTTCGTTCAGCATACAGCCGCCGCAATGCACTATCAAAGAATATGACGATAATTCTGTCGGAAACTCCGTACCCGATGTAAACTCATAATTCAATTTTTTCCCCGTATAACGGCTAATCCAATTCGGCAGCTTTACTGTTCCGATATCTCCGCACTGCCTGTGATGCGTACAGCCTTCGCTTATTAATACTGTATCGTTATCATTAAGCTTGTCAAGCGCTGCCGCTCCCCTTACCTGCTCTTCAAGATTTCCTTTATGTCTTGCAAATAAAATAGAAAAAGAAGTCAAACATACATCGTCGGGCACTATCGCTGAAACTTTTTTAAATGCCTGCGAATCGGTAACAACATACTTAGGCAGCTTTTTTAAACTCGCAAGAGTTTCCGCAAGCTCAGTTTCCCTACACATTACGGAAGTGCAGCCGCAATCCAATAATTCTCTAATCGTTTGCTGCTGCGGCAAAATAAGCCTGCCCTTAGGCGCTGACGAATCAATGGGAATTACTAAAACAACTGTATCTCCGCTGCTTACTTTATCTGAAATAATCGGATATTCAGGTTTATACTCAGGCAAAAGCTTTGCAATTTTTTCTTTAAGCTCATTAATATTTTTTCCCGTTAGTGAACTTACTGATATTTCACTTTCAGATTTTGCCTCATAATCAGAAATATCACACTTGTTATAGACAATTAAAAACGGAATAGCTTTTAATTTTATTTTGTCAAGTATGTCATTGTCATATTTTGTAATACCTGTCGTGCTGTCAATTACAAGCAATGCGATATCTGTCTTATTTAAAACTTGATAAGTCTTTTTTATACGCAACTCGCCCAGTTCTCCCGTGTCGTCAAGTCCGGGCGTATCAATCACAACAACAGGGCCTAAAGGAAGTATTTCCATGGCTTTTGAAACGGGGTCTGTCGTTGTTCCTTTCATATCGGACACAATGGCAAGGCTTTGACCTGTAACCGCATTGATTAAACTTGACTTTCCGGCATTTCTTCTGCCAAAAATACCTATGTGTACTCTGTCTGCATTCGGCGTGCTGTTCAAGCTCATGAAATTACCTCCATTCTGTCTAAGAACCAAAAAATTTTAAAATCTGAAATCTCTCTTGCCTAAATGAATGTTTTCAATGTATTCAGCCGCAAGTTTTCTTGCCTTTTCATTCGGGATTTTTTTCAATTCTTCCGTAATAAGCTTTTCACCTATTGCCTTTGTTTCTGGAGAAGCATAATCTTCAAGAAACTCTTTCAATGTCATAAGAGCATTTGGGTGACAGCAGTTTTGTATTTGTCCCGTTTTGCACAAGCTCATAAAGCGGTCGCCTGTTCTTCCCGCACGGTAACAAGCCGTACAAAATGACGGTATATATCCCAAGTCCATAAGCCAACGCACAACTTCGTCAAGAGAACGCTGGTCTGATACGTCAAACTGCTCCGTATCATGCGGTCTTTCGTCTTCGGAATAACCTGCGTATCCTCCTACAGATGTTCTTGACGCTCCCGAAATTTGAGATACTCCCAATCCCAATACTTTATCTCGGCAGCTTTCGCTTTCTCTTGTAGATACAATCATTCCAGTATACGGAACGGCAATTCTTATACAAGCAATAATCTTTGCAAAAGTATCGTCGTCTATTCCGTTGTCAAACACATCTGGGTCAATGTCGTCCGCACGTTTTATTCTCGGTACGCTTATTGTATGAGGACCCACTCCGTGGACTGCCTCTAAATGCTCTGCGTGCATGAGCAATCCTGCAAACTCGTATTTGTAAAGCTCCAGTCCAAACAATACCCCTATGCCCACGTCGTCAATGCCGCCCTCCATTGCTCTGTCCATTGCTTCCGTATGATAGGCATAATTATGTTTGGGGCCTGCCGGGTGCAGCTTCTCATAGCTTTCTTTGTGATAAGTTTCTTGGAAAAGTATATAAGTGCCAATCTCGGCTTCTTTCAGCTTGCGATAATTTTCAACGGTTGTTGCGGCAATATTTACGTTTACTCTTCTTATTGCTCCGTTTTTATGCTTCACCGAATATATAGTCTTGATACACTCTACAATATATTCAATCGGATTGTTTACCGGGTCTTCGCCTGCCTCGATTGCAAGACGCTTATGTCCCATATCCTGCAAAGCGATTACTTCCGCCGCAACTTCCTCTTGAGTAAGCTTCTTTCTCGGAATAGTCTTATTTTGATAATGATACGGACAGTATACGCATTTGTTCACGCAATAATTGGAAAGATAAAGCGGTGCAAACATAACAATTCTGTTGCCGTAAAATGCTTCCTTAATCTCTTTCGCAAGTTCATACATCTTTTCTACAAGGTCGGGAATCTCGCACGCAAGCAGCACGCTCGCCTCTCGGTGAGTAAGTCCCTTACATTCCACGCCACGCCCGGTTTTTTGAGGACGTGCTTTTTCAAGTATTTCCTCAATCAGTTGGCGGTTATTTTTATTTTTCTCGGCATAATCCAATGTTTCGAGAATTTCTTCATGATTTATAAATTCCTCTGCTTTCAGAGATTTCGGGTCATACATTATCTATTATTCCTCTCATATTTAAATATTGTTTTGTGTGTAACTTTTGCAGACATCGCCGCGGCTGATTTTGATTTTGCAGCCTGTAGATTCTACTCTATGGGCAAGACATTGTATACATTGGGCTGATTCTTCGCCCGTACAAATTTTATTGTCATAAAGCATATATTTTTTTCGTACTTCGACAGGCGACAAATTAGGCATTAATACGTTAGCACCGGCTTTAATGCCCAATTCTCTGCCGTTTGGTGCAATCGTTCCCAACGCTGTTGTTGCCGGAATAAGTGCGTAAGGCAATGACAGACGTATTAAACCAATCATAAACAAGGTCAATTCCAAAGTTCCCGAGGCTTTATCCGCAAAAGGCGTGTCTTTATGAGCTATAAAAGGTCCTATTCCTACCATTGCTGGCTTTAGAGATTGTAGAAACAGCATATCGGACGCAAGATTCTCCGCTGTCTGATACGGAGAACCTACCATAAATCCGGTGCCGACTTGATATCCTATCTCTTTCAAATCTTTTAGACAACGCAGACACTCCCGACGGCGCGTCCACGAATGGTCGGCGGGGTGCAGTTTCGCATAATGATTGTAATCTGCCGTTTCATGCCTGAGCAAAAAGCGGTCTGCTCCCGCTTGAAAATACCGAAGATAACTTTCTCTGCTTTTTTCGCCGATTGATAAAGTAACAGCACAATCCGGATATTCTTTTTTGATAGAAGAAACTATTTCGCAAATTCTGTCATCGTTAAAATACGGGTCTTCGCCGCCTTGCAGAACAAATGTTCTGAATCCTAATTCACAACCCTCATGACAGCACTGCATTATATCAGGCAATAACAAGCGATATCTCGAAACATTTGCGTTACTTCTGCGGATACCGCAATAATAACAGTCATTCTTGCAATAATTTGTAAATTCTATCAAGCCTCTGATATAAACATCATTTCCGTAATATTCTTCTCTGCGTTTTTGTGACAGCGAAAATAAATATTTTGCCGTTTCTTCATCTCTTTTTTTAATCAGCTCCGCATATTCGTCAAAGCTTAAATTTGACGTTTGATAAAGCTTATCTACAAGTTCATGTTTTGTGTTAATTGTCATACTTCCTCTGCTTTTGAGTAAATACTCTTTGAAGTGACACCCTCAATTTTTCCCAATTTTCCCGAAAGAGCATTGATTACGTCGCTGGGTGCGTCAAGAACCACGCTTATTACGCTCAGTCCGTCGCGAACTTTCGGAAGTCCCATTCTGCCTATAATATAATTCGAGTATTCGTGAAAAATAGAGTTAATTTCATCGGATACGTCATTGTTTTCAATCATAATACCTATTAATGCCACTCTGTTCATATAATAAACCTCCGTAAAAAAAATATCCGCCCCAAAAAGAGCGGATATTTGTTAAAAAATTATTTTAAAACTAAAGTCCAACTCTTTTCCATTAGAAACAATATCTTTTGGATTAGATGTCAATCAATATTATATCATTTGTTTGAAAATAAGTCAATCGTTTTTTAAAGCATTTCTTTCAATCTTTTGTCAACTTCTTTAAGGAAAGTTTCGGTATCAACCTTGCGGATATTGTCCAGCTTTGACAGCAAAGCCAAGTCACCTGTCATAACGCCCTCTTCGATAGTCTGAATTGCAGCTTTTTCAAGCTTATCCGCAAATTCGCACAAATCGGGAGTATTGTCAAGCTCGCCTCTCTTGCGAATCGCTCCTGTCCATGCGAACAATGTCGCAACTGAATTTGTCGAAGTTGTTTCGCCTTTGAGATATTTGTAATAATGTCTTTGCACAGTACCGTGAGCCGCTTCGTATTCGTATATTCCGTCAGGAGATACAAGCACTGAGGTCATCATTGCAAGCGAACCAAATGCGGTTGCTATCATATCGGACATTACGTCGCCGTCATAATTTTTACAAGCCCAGATATAACCGCCCTCGGAACGAATTACACGAGCCACAGCGTCGTCAATCAATGTGTAAAAATAAGAAATTCCTGCGTTGGCAAATTTTTCTTTGTACTCGTTTTCAAAGATTTCATTAAAAATATCTTTAAAGCGGTGGTCATATTTTTTAGAGATAGTATCCTTTGTTGCAAACCAAATATCTTGTTTCAAGTCCAAAGCATAATTAAAGCATGAACGTGCAAAGCTGCCTATACTCTTATCTAAGTTATGAACGCCTTGTATAATGCCGTCTGTCGCAAAATTATGAATTAAGGAACGCTCTTCCGTACCGTCTGCCTTTGTAACACATAATTCCGCTTTGCTGCCTGCCTCAACGGTCATTTCCGTATTTTTATAGACATCGCCGTAAGCGTGACGGGCAATAGTAATAGGCTTTGTCCATGTCGGTATATAAGGAGTTATTCCTTTTACCAAAATCGGACTTCTGAAAACAGTACCGTCCAGAGCCGCACGGATTGTGCCGTTTGGAGATTTCCACATTTCCTTTAGATTATATTCTTTTACTCTGTCCGCATTCGGAGTAATAGTCGCACACTTTACGGCAACGCCGTATTTCTTAGCAGCTTCGGCACTGTCTATTGTTACCCGGTCATTAGTTTCATTTCTGTTAACTAATCCCAAATCGTAATATTCTGTCTTTAAGTCAATGTAAGGCGTAAGGAGAATATCCTTAATCATCTTCCATATAACTCTTGTCATCTCATCGCCGTCCATTTCGACGATAGGTGTTTTCATCTGTATTTTATCAGCCATTCCACGGTTCTCCTTTATTACAAATACTTTTATCTGCATCGGGTACCAGCATTTTTATATAATCAATTATTTCGTCAAAAGGCGGGTGCCTTTCTTCAATGCAGTTAACGCCGCACAAAGTTAACTTTTTATTATTATTTAGCTTAATCACTATAGTTTTAGTCGTTGGAACTCCTTTGTAACGCTTTGTTTCACAATATATCGCTTTAACCTCGGACAAATCTGCAATAGTTCCAAACACCTTTCCAAAAATATAATGCTTGCCGCAAATAACTCTTCCGTCAAGAAATTTTTTTCCGTTTTTATAACTGTCCAAAAGAAAAGTTTCTTTGCCGTCTTTCTCTGCTTGTTTTATAGACTTTTTTGCGAGTATCAGATAACAATACCTTATGCAGCAAAATACAATTCCCATAACTGCCATAACAATTCCTGTGACCGCCGCTTTTAACTCGTCGGCTGAAACAGCTTTAACTACAAAATACATAATAGGGGCAAGCAATACAGTCACTATTCCCATAATAAAAACTGTCTTGGGCGGAGTTACGTATTTTATAATTTCCTGCATTTCGGTACTATTCATCTGATAACCTCTATATTTTAATAATTATTGATTAGATTCTCTCGTATAGTCAAGTAAGCCGCCTGCTATAATAATCGCTCTTGTTCTGTCTGTCAAGTCGCAGTCAACAGGAATATCAATGCCTTTTGTAACATCTTTCACAACTATCTGTTCGCCGTTCAAGAGTTTAGCCTTTACGTCCTCAATAACAAGTTCGTCACCCTGTGAAATCTTGTCATAATCTTCGGCATTGACAAAAGTAAGCGGCAAAATACCGGCATTAATAAGATTGCTCTTGTGTATTCTTGCAAAGCTCTTTACAAGAACTGCCTTTACTCCTAAGTACAACGGAGCTAATGCTGCATGTTCGCGAGATGAGCCTTGTCCGTAGTTTGCTCCGCCGACTATAATTGACTTGCCAAGCTCCAATGCTCTTTGCGGAAACTCCTTGTCGCACACAGTAAAACAGTGTTGAGATATTGCCGGTATATTCGAACGAAGAGGAAGTATCTTTGCTCCTGCCGGCATAATGTGGTCTGTGGTAATATTATCGCCCACTTTTAACGCACAAGACGCTTCTATCGTTTCTTCCAAAGGAGCTGTTTGCGGGAAAGGCTTTATATTGGGACCTCTAAGAACTTCCACTGTGTCCATTTTTTCTTCTTCAATCGGAGGTACTACCATATTGTCATTAATAAGGAATTGTTCGGGCAATTTTATTTCTACTGACTCGCCTAATGCGCGTGGGTCGGTAAACACTCCCGTGAGCGCCGATGCTGCTGCTGTTTCGGGACTTACCAAGTAAATTTGTCCGTCTGCTGTGCCTGAACGTCCTTCAAAGTTTCTATTGAATGTTCGGAGTGAAATGCCTGCCGAATTTGGCGACTGTCCCATACCGATACATGGACCGCATGCGCATTCCAGTATTCTCGCGCCTGCCGCAATTAAATCTCCTAATGCTCCGTTAAGTGCCAGCATATTGTAAACTTGCTTAGAACCCGGCGCAATAGCAAGCGATACGCTCGGACATACCGTTTTGCCCTTTAAGATTGCCGCTACTCTCATTAAATCAAGGTAACTTGAATTTGTACAAGAACCTATGCAAACTTGGTCAATTTTCTGCGGACCTATTTCCTCTATCGTCTTTACGTTATCGGGGCTATGAGGACAAGCTGCCATTGGAACAAGCTTCGAAAGGTCGATGTCAATTATTTCGTCATACTCTGCGTCTTCGTCTGATTTAAGCTCAGTCCAAACTTCCTCTCTGCCCTGCGCTTTCAGGAACTCTCTTGTAACTTCGTCCGAAGGGAAAATTGACGTTGTTGCTCCCAACTCTGCGCCCATATTTGTAATAGTCGCACGCTCAGGCACTGACAAGGTTTTTACGCCCTCGCCCGCATACTCTATAATTTTGCCTACGCCGCCCTTTACAGACATAATTCTGAGGACTTCCAAAATAACGTCTTTTGCGGATACCCATGCGGAAAGCTTGCCGGTAAGGTTAACCTTTACCATTTTAGGCATTGTAATATAATATGCTCCGCCGCCCATTGCTACGGCAACGTCTAAACCGCCTGCTCCCATTGCAAGCATTCCTATTCCGCCGCCTGTCGGAGTATGGCTGTCCGAGCCTATCAATGTCTTTCCAGGAATGCCGAATCTCTCCAAATGAACTTGGTGACAAATGCCATTGCCCGGACGTGAAAAATAAATACCGTGCTTCTTTGCGACTGTCTGTATAAAACGGTGGTCGTCTGCATTTTCAAAGCCTGTCTGTAATGTATTATGGTCAATATAGGCAACGCTTTTTTCTGTCTTTACTCTTGGAATACCTATTGCCTCAAATTCCAAATATGCCATTGTGCCTGTTGCGTCTTGTGTCAGCGTTTGGTCAATTTTAAGAC
>CACWIU010000003.1 GCA_902761025.1 uncultured Ruminococcus sp.
GTTTTATTCAAATTAAGAAATCAAATAATTCATGGTCTGTATATTTTAAGCAGTACGAAAAAGTAGATAATGAAGATAATATTATTGTTAGAACGCTATCTTATCAAAATCTCTTATCACTTGATGGTGCAAATTCAGCACGAGGAACAAGAGAGGTTATGAACATATTATGTGGTAAGTATTTTGACTATCCGAAACCTCTTAGTTTAATAAAATATATAGAACAGATGATACTTGGAGCAAATGATATTGTTCTTGACTTTTTCTCTGGCAGTGCCACAACAGCACACGCAGTAATGCAGCTTAACGCAGAGGACGGCGGACACCGTAAATTTATTATGGTTCAGCTCCCCGAAATATGCGATGAAAAGAGCGAAGCATTCAAAGCCGGCTACTCTAATATTTGCGAAATAGGCAAAGAACGTATCCGCAGAGCCGCAAAGAAAATTCACGAGGACAACCCCAACGCTGTATTTGACGACGGCTTTAAAGTATTTGAAGTTGGCGGCACAACAATTCGCTGGAATACAACAAATGATGATGAAATTAAACAGCTCACATATGAAGATTACAGCACAGGCGACAAAGACAGCCTTGACTTTACAAATGGTTACACCGATATTGATATTGTCTATGAAATAATGCTCCGTCAATACGGTATTCCGCTTAGTACTCCTATCGAAAAACTAACCGAGATAAGCGACCGCACATATATTTTTGCCGATGCTGTTGTTGTATGCTTAGAACCTGAGATTGACGACACGCTTATTGAAAAGCTTGCGGCTGTCGAGCCAACTCCGATGAAGTTTGTTCTCCGTGACAGTGCGTTTGGCGATAATATCGAATTGAAAGAGTTCTCATTCCGCAAACTCTCCGCACTTATCCGCAGTCATCAAACCGAAGAAGAACGCAGGAGCAAGTACCAAAACTATACTGTAGAATTTATTTAAAACTAATTTTTTAAGGAGTTGTTTATAAAATGCAAAAATATGACGGCATTATTTTTGACCTTGACGGTACTTTATGGGATACTGTCGAGGCTGTGACTGCAAGCTGGAACGACGCTTTGCGTTATGTCGGACTTAAAAACGAATTAACTGTCGAAGAACTCAGCAAATATATGGGACTTGTTCTTGAACAAATACTTGACAACGTACTCCCTAATGCGACCGAATCTCAAAAAGCTCGTTTGAGAGAACAAATTACCGCTCCGCAAAATCAATTCTGGACACATGGCACCGGAAAGCTTTACGACGGTGTGGAAGATACTTTGAAAAAACTTAAAGAAAATTATAAAATCTTCTTAGTTTCTAACTGCGGCATAGAATATATGAACGCCTTTTTTGATTCTCACGGACTTAAAAAGTATTTTGACGATTACGAATGCGCCGAAAGAACAGGCAAAACTAAAGGGCAAAATATTCGCTTGATTGCGGAAAGAAATAATCTTATAGCTCCCGTTTATGTCGGCGATACTCAGTTTGACTATAACGCAACTGTTGAAGCCGAAGTTCCTTTTATTTTTGCAAAATATGGCTTTGGAGAAGTTGAGAATGCCGAAATCTCTGTTGACAGTTTCAGACAACTGGCAGAAATTTTAAATTGAAATCTTTCCGACTATTTTTTAATTTTCTAATAAAGAATTATAGTCGATTTGCGATTTAATATAATAAAAATATGCATCTGTTTGTTTTAAAATTTTAAATTTAAAGTAAGGGGGATTTGTTTCTATGGCACATTCAAAAACAAATAACAAAATCGGACTGCTTACGGCGATTTTTGTTATGTCGGTATTGTTTGCGAGCTTTGGCTGCGTTTTCTCGGCGTCCGCTCAAAACTCTTACGGCAATACGATTTATTTAAAGACGGATAAAACGTCGCAGCCTTATATTCATTACTGGTCAAATGGCAAGGGTTCGTCCGACTGGCCCGGAGTTAAAATGGAAAGCGTTTCGGGAAAATCCGATTTGTTTTCTTACAAACTTCCATGCGACATAGGAGAATTGACAGGAGTAATATTTAACAGCGACGGAAACGGCACTAAAATGACTGAGGACGTTACTAATATCAGCGGTAATTTGTATACCCTTAGTACCGGAACTTGGTCTGTTTACGACACAAGCAGCATTAAAATTAAATCCTTTGGCGGAACGCCGTCTTCTGAAGCGGCTCTCGGTCAAAAAGTAGAATTGTCTGTCGAAGCTGAGGGCGGAAACGGCACTTTGCAATATCAAATTTCCGTAAGCGGTGCTAAGACTGAAATTTTGTCTTCATACTCCAATAAAAATAAAGTCACTTGGACACCCTCGGAAATCGGAGAGTATACCGTTACTTTTGACATAAAAGACAGCTCGGGCGAATCTAATCAAAGACAGCTCAAATATACGATTATTGACCCGTCAATCCAAAGTCTTTACGGAAAAACCGTTTATTTAAAAACAGATAAAACTACTCAGCCGTACATTCATTACTGGTCGGACAGCGGAAAAGGGTCTTCAAACTGGCCGGGAGTTCCTATGAAAAAAGCCGTCGGTGAAAAAGACGTTTATTATTATGACTTGCCGTGTAATGTTACGGACTTGACAGGCATTATTTTTAACAGCGACAGCAGCGGCACTAAAATTACAGGCGACTTGAAAGACATTAAAGGTAATTTATACGACACAAGCACCGACAAATGGTCAATTTTTGACACAAGCTCAATCAGAATCACAGCTTTTGGCGGTGTTCCCGAATCCGAATTATACAGCGGTCAAAGCGTTGCTCTTTCTATAAACGCAGAGAGCGGCGACGGTAATTTACAGTACAAAATATCCGTAAGCGGTTCTAAAAACGAAACTATTTCCGATTATTCGAAAAAAAATACCGCTGTCTGGACGCCTAACACTGCCGGAGAGTATACGGTTACTTTTGACATAAAAGACGGTTCGGGCGAAACAAACAAAAGACAGCTTGCCTATAACGTTAAAGATTCCGCCTCGGCGGTCGAACCTGTATTTCTCGGAGCAGTTCCGGCTAATAAAACTCAGATTAAAAAAGGCGAAACTGCAACTGTTACGGTAAAAGGTTCGGGCGGAAATGTAAATAATAATGTTCTCTTCTATAAAGCCGAAATTCTTGACCCCAACGGAAACACCGTAAACGAACCTTATTATTCAAAAGACAATACTTTCTCTTTTAAGCCCGATAAACTCGGCAATTATACGGTATATATGTACATACAAAACAATACTGTTAAGAACACTACGGTAAAAGCGTCTTACACGTATTCTTGTGTGGAAAATCCAAGCGACAATCCCGAACCTGAGCCGATTGTCAATGTTACAGACGTTTCACTGGATAAAAATAATTTGTCTCTTACTGTTGGAGAAACAGACGTTCTGAAAGCGACTGTTTCTCCTGCAAATGCCGACGATAAAAACGTTGTCTGGAGTTCAAGCAATGAAAAAGCCGTAAAAGTTGTCAACGGCAATTTGGAAACTGTCGGAACGGGTACTTCCGTAATTACTGTCAAAACAAGGGACGGCGGCTTTACCGCAAAATGTACCGTCACTGTCACGGCAGACACAAGTAAAATTGTTTTGGGAGATTTCAACGGAAACGGAAAAGTTGAGCTTGACGACGCAAAATCCGTTCAGAATGCGGCTTTAGGACAAATAACGCTTACTCCTGAACAAAAAGAACGCTGCGACGTCAATAAAGACGGTAAAATCACCCTCAAAGACGCCGCATTGATTAAACAGGTTGCTTCAGGTACGCGTTCCGAATTTTTGAATTGATTGGACGGTGACATAAAGAATGAAAAAATGTAAAAAACTAACGGCGGTTCTGCTTGCCTTAATAACAGTTATTTCATTGGCAGTCGTTTCAACAAGTGCTGCCGATAAAACAAAAACCGGTATTACGGTGCATTATTACTGCGAAGACGGAATTCCCACAGTGTACTACTGGAACAGTTTGCCCGTTGATATAGAAACAAAATATCCAGGGCAAAAAATGACGGAAGATAAAACAACCGGCAATAATTGGTACAAGTATACTTTTAATGACGTTACCAAAATAAATATGCAGTTTATTTCCAAAAATCAAAAAAGCGATGAGCTTACAAGAACTTCTGCCGGAGAATACTGGTACTATAAAAACAAGTGGAGCAATAAAGACCCCGTTAATAAACCCACAAGCAATTATAAACGCTCCGACCTTCGCGAAGAATCAATTTATTTTGTCGTTACAACTCGTTTTTATGACGGCGACCCCGACAACAATGTTCATTGCTGGGACGACAAGGCTTATAATAACCCCGACACAGACCCGGCTTGGAGAGGCGACTTCAAAGGCTTGATTGAAAAATTGGATTACATTAAGGCTCTCGGTTTCAGTGCGGTTTGGGTAACTCCCGTAGTCGAAAATGCAAGCGGTTATGACTATCACGGTTATCATGCTTTTGATTTTTCAAAGGTTGACCCTCGTTACGAAAGCGACGGAGCTACTTTTCAGGATTTAATTGACGCATGCCACGAAAAAGACATTCGCTTAATTCAAGACGTTGTATGGAACCATACGGGCAACTTTGGCGAGGCTAATTTCTGCGAACTATTCACAAAAGAATACGATGATATAAAAGACTTGGAAAATATACAGAAATGTATGATTCCGACAGATACCCTTTTAGACGCTTACGGCTTGAAGTCTGCCGAAGAATACTGGTCACAGCCCGGTCAAACTCAGTATGACCAACGACTGAATTTGATGAAAGATACTAATGTTTCGACAAATAACGCAACCGAAAACCCCAAAAAAGATATAGGAGATACCGGTAAAGTATCCACAAGCGATAAGTATAACGTAGACAACTACTACCATAACGGACACTGGCAAAGCCTGAACTGGGACGACTGGACTTGCAAATACACACAGATTGCCGGAGACTGCGTGGACTTAAATACCGAAAATCCGGCAGTTGCCGAAAAACTGGCTGATATCTACTCGGATTATATCGACATGGGCGTAGACGCTTTCCGTGTGGATACCGTAAGACATATGTCACGCCTTTCGCTTAATATGATGTTCTTACCCAGATTTGAGGGCATAGCTGATAATTTTTATATGTTCGGCGAAGTTTGCACAAGGTACAGTAATATTTGGTATCGCGGTCATGCGTCCGAGTCCGTGCCTTTCTATACTTGGAAAGAAAGCGACCCGAAATATGCGGCTGCTTGGCAGTGGGGTACTGACGCAAAGAGTATCAATAAAAATATGGATCTTACTCTTGAACATTGGGCAGACTGCGACAATACAAACAAACAGCCCACTTCTGACAATGCCTTTCTTGTCGGCAATAAATATCATACTCCCGATTACAGTCAATTTTCAGGCTTGGGAGCGATTGACTTTACAGTTCATTATAATTTCAGCAACCCAAACAGTGCTTACAAAATTGCTCTTGACGAAGATAAATATTTTAACGATTCGACTTGGAACGTAGTTTATGTCGATTCTCACGACTACGGTCCCCAGCCTTCCGATAAGAACAGATTTAACGGCGGCACAGCCGCTTGGGCTGAGAATTTGAGCTTAATGTTCACTTTCAGAGGAATACCTTGTATTTACTACGGAAGCGAAGTAGAATTTCAAAAGGGCGTTATTATTGACGGCGGCGAAAATCACACTCCGCTTGCTCAGACAGGCCGAGCTTATTTCGGCGATTATCTTATTGGCGATGTTACTGCAGCCGATTTCGGAAAGTATACTGTTACAAGCAAAGATTCCAATGACACAATAGGCGATACGCTTAATAAACCTCTTGCAAAGCATTTGCAAAGACTTAATCAAATAAGACGTGCTGTTCCTGCACTTCAAAAAGGTCAATACTCGACAAGCGGCTGCACAGGCAAATTCGCTTATAAACGCAGATTTACAGAGGGCAGCGTTGACAGCTATGCTCTTGTCACCGTTTCGGGCAAGGCTACTTTCAGCAATGTTGAAAACGGCACTTACTACGAAGCTGTCACAGGTAAAAAAGTTACTGTTTCTAACGGTACTCTTGTAAGCGACAGCATAGGTCAGGGCAATATCCGCGTATATGTTCTTGACACAAAAAGCAATACCGTAAAAGGCAAAATCGGCACAGACGGCACTTATATAAAATAATAATTAAAAAATGCTCGGTTGGACTGCCAATCGAGTGTTTTTTGTTAATCAAAATTTATAAAAAATTCAAAATAAATTTTTTTATTTTATGCTTACAACTGAAATTTGACTTTAAATTGTTAAAAATTTGACTTTTTTAATTTTAAAGTATATAATAATAAAAGTGAAATTCACATTTAGTTTTAAAGAAAAGTCTGAGAAAGAAGGTAATTTGTTATGGCAAAAAAAAGCACAAAAAGCACAAAGACAACTAAGACAGCAGAAAAGGCAGTCGAAGTAAAGACAGAAGCTGTCGTTGCCGAAGCTGAAACAAAAACAGAGGCTGCTGTTGCTGAAAAGAAAACCGCCGCTAAAAAGCCTGCCGCTTCAAAGGCAACTAAGACTTCTGCAAAAAAAGCCGAGGTTAAGGAAGAAGTTAAAGAAGAAACAGCTCCCGTTGCCGAGGTTAAAGAGGAAGTTAAGGCTGAGCCTGCTCCTGTTGTCGAAGTAAAGGAAGAAGTTAAAGCTGCTCCCGTTGTCGAAGTAAAAGAAGAAGTTAAGGCTGCTCCTGTTGCTGAGGTAAAGGAAGAAGTCGAGGCTGCTCCCGTTGCTGAAGTAAAAGAAGAAGTTAAAGAGGAAGTTAAGGCTGACGCTAAGGCAGAAGTTTTCGTTCAGTTTAACAATGTGGAAGTTTCCGTTGCCGATGTTGTCGAGAACGTAAAGATTAAGTTTGCCGCAGACGGAAACACAGACGAAGTAAAGTCCGTTAAGGTTTATCTTAAACCCCAAGAGCAGGCTGCTTACTACGTTGTAAACGATACTGTTGAAGGCAGAATGGACGTATTCTTCTAATTAATTTTGAAAAACAAAAAGTTTTCACATACAGTCGGGCTGAAATTTGTCCGACTGTTTTTTTATTTAGATGTGGACGAAATAAAAGCTTTATGATATAATGAAATAATCAGATTGAATATAATCTTCCTCAAAAAAGGGAAAGGAGAGAGTGAATTGTCTTTTCCAAAAGAACAAATCAGAAATTTTAGTATCATTGCTCATATCGACCATGGAAAAAGTACGCTCGCAGACCGCATATTAGAACAAACAAAGTCTGTCGCTCTTCGGGATATGGAAGACCAGCTTTTAGATAATATGGAGCTTGAAAGAGAACGTGGAATAACTATAAAAGCTCACGCCGTAACGCTTAATTACACAGCCGACAACGGTAAGGAATATGTGTTCAATTTAATCGACACTCCCGGACACGTTGACTTTAATTACGAAGTTTCCCGCTCTTTAGCGGCTTGCGAAGGAGCTGTCCTTGTAGTCGACGCCTCTCAGGGAATAGAGGCTCAAACACTCGCAAATACATATTTAGCCGTTGACAGCGGACTTGAAATAGTTCCGGTTATTAATAAAATAGACTTGCCAAGTGCAGACCCTCAGAGAGTAATAACAGAAATAGAAGACGTAATCGGTATTCCTGCGGAAGACGCTCCGCAAATTTCCGCTAAAGTGGGAATTAACATTCATGCCGTAATGGAAAAAATTGTTTCCGATATCCCTGCTCCCGAAGCCGATGAAAACAAGCCTTTAAAAGCTCTTATATTCGATTCGTATTATGACAGTTACAAGGGCGTAATAATCTATGTCAGACTTATAGACGGTCAAGTTCATGTCGGCGACGAAATAGAACTAATGGCTAACGGAAGTAAATTCAATGTTGTAGAGTGCGGCTATTTAAGAGCAACATCGCTTGACCCCATAGGCTCGCTTTATGCCGGCGAGGTTGGATATATAGCCGCTTCAATAAAAGCCGTAAGGGACGCTCAAGTGGGCGATACCGTCACACTCAGCGGCAACAGAGCCGAAGAAGCTTTGCCCGGATACAGACCGGCTCAGCCAATGGTATTCTGCGGAATTTATCCGGCAGACGGCGCAAGATACGCCGATTTAAGAGATGCTCTTGATAAGCTGCAGTTAAACGATGCGTCATTGTCATTTGAGCCTGAAACATCTGCTGCGTTAGGCTTTGGATTTAGATGCGGATTTTTGGGACTTTTGCACATGGAAATTATACAGGAACGTCTTGAGCGTGAGTATAATTTGGACTTGGTTACAACAGCTCCGTCAGTTATTTACAGAATAACTAAAACAGACGGCTCTGTTCTCATGATAGACAATCCTACAAATTATCCCGACCCTGGAGTGATTTCAAAAGCCGAAGAACCTATGACTAACGCTCATATCTATGCTCCAAGCGAATACGTAGGAAACATTATGGAGCTTTGTCAGGACAGACGAGGAATATTTAAAGATATGACTTATATTGATTCCGACAGAGTGGACATTCATTATGAATTGCCTTTAGCAGAAATAATATACGACTTTTTCGACACGCTGAAATCAAAAACAAGAGGTTACGCATCTTTCGACTATGAGTTAAAAGGATATGCCGAAAGCAAGCTCGTAAAGCTTGACATCATGCTTAACGGCGATGTAGTGGACGCTTTGTCGTTTATCATTCATGCGGACAAAGCTTATCCAAGAGCAAGAAAAATGGCTGAAAAATTAAAGGAAAAAATCCCTCGTCAATTATTCGAAGTACCAATACAAGCTTGTATCGGCGGAAAAATTATTGCCCGCGAAACCGTTAAGGCATTGAGAAAAGACGTTTTGGCTAAGTGCTACGGCGGCGACATTACACGTAAAAAGAAACTTCTCGAAAAACAGAAAGAGGGCAAAAAGAGAATGCGTCAGCTTGGCTCGGTAGAAGTTCCGCAAGAGGCATTTATGGCAGTCCTCAAACTTGACACCGATTAAGAAAGGATTTTATATTTATGAAGTTGGAAGAAAAAACTTTATCGTCCGAAACAATTTACAGCGGAAAAGTTATTACCGTTCAGCTTGACAAGGCAGAACTCCCCAACGGAGATACCGCTTTGCGTGAAGTTGTCAAACACCCCGGCGGCGTAACCATTGCGGCTCTTACGAATAACAACGAACTGCTCTTTGTACGTCAATTCCGATATCCTTTCAAGGAAATAGTTTTGGAACTGCCTGCCGGAAAGCTTGAAAAAGGCTCTGCTCCACTTGAAAATGCCAAACGCGAACTTCTCGAAGAAACAGGGGCGGTAGGCTATAATTATATTTCCCTCGGCTCGCAAATGGCGTCGCCCGGCTTCTGCACGGAAGTTGTGCATATGTACCTTTGCAGAGTTGAACACTTTGAAAATCCCGAACCCGATGAAGACGAATTTTTGAGCATTGAAAAAATTCCGATTGACAAAGCCGTAGAAATGGTTTTGAATAATCAGATTTTTGACGGCAAAACTCAGACAACTATCCTTAAAGCCTCTATACTGCTGAAATTGGGTAAGATATAAAAATAAATGAGGTGATTTTATTTTACAGCCGATTAAACCGTTTATAAAGTGGGCAGGCGGAAAAACACAGCTATTGGACGAAATACGAAAATGTTATCCCTCGGAAATTACAAGCTATTGCGAACCGTTTGTCGGCGGCGGAGCAGTTTTGTTTGATATACTGACAAACTTTAATCCTAAAGAGGTACTTATTAATGATATTAACGCAGAATTAATAAACACATATACTTGGATTCGTGATGACGTTGAAACTTTGATTTCATATCTTTCGGCTATGCAGTCGGAGTTTTGGGAACTGGAACAAGAACAGCGTAAAAGCTATTTTTATAAAAAAAGAGAACGCTTTAACGAATTAATTCTATCTCACGATCAAACAGCCGAAAAAGCTATTTTATTTATTTTTCTTAATAAAACTTGCTTTAACGGATTGTATCGTGTAAACAAAAAAGGCGAATATAACGTGCCCTGCGGCAATTATAAAAAACCTGTGATTTGCAATGCCGATAATCTGAGAACAATAAGCAAATTATTACAAAACGTCGAAATTAAATGCGGCGATTATAAACAATGTTTAGATTTTATATGCGAAAATACTTTTGTCTATATTGACCCGCCGTATCGCCCTTTAACAATGACATCTTCTTTCACTTCGTATTCGGAAAATGAATTTGGAGATACTCAGCAAATAGAACTGGCAAAATTTACCGAACAAATTGCCCAAAAGGGAGCAATTATTGCCGCAAGCAACTCTGACCCAAAAAATATTGACGAAAACGATAATTTCTTTGATGAAATATACGGCTCGTTCAATATTAAACGTGTAAAAGCTATGCGTAAAATTAACAGCGAGGGAAGCGGCAGAGGAGCTATTAACGAACTTTTAATTTATAACAGGGGGCAGTTATGAGAAGTTTTAATGATTGGATTAGCGGATTCCGCAGCAGTATATCTGATTACAGCTATTATATTGACTTTGAAAAAGTTCATAAAAATGTGGATAAAATAAAAGTCGAACTGAATATTTTAAATTCGCTCATTGGTTCAAACGATATTGAAAACGATTTCTTAAAAATCATTTCAAAATATCCCGAAACACTAAAGTGTATTCCGATTTTACTTGCAGTCAGAGCAAATGAAATTTTTGCTATGGATAATATGGGCGAATTTAATTATAATTTCACACAAATGAACTGCTCGGCAGAACAATATTGCATTTTTATGCGGAAGACGGGGTTGTTTGACTTGCTTGAGAACCATATAATACATAGTCTTGTAGATTATGTAACGGGAGTTGAAACAGGTCTTGACTCAAACGGACGAAAAAACAGAGGCGGTCATTTAATGGAAAATCTTGTTGAAAGCTTTATACTTAAAGCAGGATTTGTTAAAAATGAAAGCTACTTTAAAGAAATGTACATTCACGAAATAACCGACAAATGGGATATTGACCTTTCGGCTATATCTAATCAAGGCAAGTCCGAAAAGCGTTTTGACTTTCTTATAAAAACAAAAGACATGATATACGGCATTGAAACAAATTTCTATGCCGGAGGCGGCTCGAAACTCAACGAAACGGCTCGCAGCTATAAACAAATAGCTCAAGAGGCTGAAACAATTCAAGGCTTTTCTTTTATATGGGTTACCGACGGCAAGGGCTGGCAAAGTGCAAGGCACAATCTTGAAGAAACATTTGACATTTTGGATACGATATATTCTATCAAAGACTTAGAAAACGGAGTATTCAACAATTTAAAGTGAAAAACTATGGCGGCAAAAAATAAAAAGTATTGATTTTTTTGTACAAAATGGTATATAATTAAAAACACGAACTTTATAAAGGAGGAATTTATTTATGTGTAAAGGTAAATTCTATATTACCAATCCGTCAGGAAATCCGCATATAGGTCACTGCTACACTACTGTTGCGTGTGATTCTATCGCCCGTTATAAGCGTATGCAGGGCTATGACGTTATGTTCCTGACAGGCACTGACGAGCATGGTCTTAAAATTGAACAAAAAGCTAAAGAACGCGGTATTACTCCAAAACAATATGTTGACGAAATCGTTGAAATTTTTAAAAAACTCTGGAAATATATGAACGTAGACTATGACAGATACATCAGAACTACCGACGATTATCATATTGAATCCGTTCAGAAAATTTTTAAAACTCTTTACGATAAAGGCTATATTTACAAGGGTGAGTATGCCGGCAATTACTGCACTCCCTGCGAAAGCTTCTGGACTAACAGTCAGCTTATTGACGGCAAATGCCCAGAATGCGGCAGAGAAGTTAAAGAAGCTAAAGAAGAAGCTTATTTCTTCAAAATGGCTCCTTTTGCGGAACGTCTTGAAAAACTGCTTACCGAAACGGACTATTTACAGCCTAAAACTCGTGCCGTTGAACTGGTAAATAATTTTATCAAGCCAGGTCTTGAGGACTTATGCGTTTCAAGAACTTCTTTCAAGTGGGGTATTCCCGTTCCCTTTGACGAAGGTCATGTCGTTTATGTTTGGGTAGACGCTCTTTCAAACTATATTTCCGCTCTCGGATATGAAAATAATGCCTTTGAGGATTATAACAAATTCTGGCCTGCCGACGTTCATATGGTTGCTAAAGACATCATGAGATTCCATGCCATTACGTGGCCTGCTCTGCTTATGGCTCTCGAACTTCCTTTGCCTAAGCATTTGGCTGTTCATGGCTGGATTACTTTCAACGGTCAGAAAATGAGCAAGTCACTCGGCAATGTCGTTGACCCGTTTGTTTTAGGCAAGCGTTACGGTGCGGACGCTATCCGCTATCACATTCTTAGAGAAATGGCTCTCGGCTCGGACAGCTCTTTCTCCAACGAAATTATGATTAACAGAATTAACACCGACCTTGCTAACGGTCTTGGAAACCTCGTTTCAAGAACTGTTGCAATGGTTGAAAAATATTTTGGCGGTACTCTTCCGGCTGAAAAGTCTTCGGGAGATTTTGACGAGGATTTAATCGCTTGTGCTGTCGGACTTCGTGACAAGGTTGACGGATTTATTGACCAAACTCAAATAAATAACGCTCTCGCTGAAATTTTCAAGGTCGTTTCCCGTGCCAACAAGTACATTGACGAAACTACTCCTTGGATTCTTGCAAAAGACGAATCAAACAAAAGCCGCTTAGCAGGTGTATTGTACAACTTACTGGACACAATTCGCATTGTTTCAACTCTGCTATCAGCATTTATGCCGTCTTCTATGCCGAAAGTTTGGGAGCAAATCGGAGCTTCCGCCGAAAATGTTTCTTACGAATATGCTAATACTTTCAATGTCCTCTCCCCCACTGTGACAGTTAAAAAGGGCGAGGCTATTTTCCCTCGAATTGACGTTGAAAAGGAAATTGAAGAGCTTAACGCAATCATTCAGGAAAATGCCGCTAAAGCTCAGGCGAAAGAACAAAATAAAGCTAACTCTCAGGACAAACTCGAGGGACTTGCTTTAATCGGCATTGACGACTTCGCAAAGGTAGAACTTAGAACAGCAAATATTATTGCCTGCGAACCTGTGAAAAAGTCAAAGAAACTTCTGAAGCTCACTCTTAATGACGGAACAGGCGAAAGAACTGTTGCCTCGGGCATTGCTCAATTCTACAAGCCTGACGACTTAATCGGTCACACTGTTATTATTGTTGCAAATCTTAAGCCTGCAAAGCTTTGCGGCGTTGAAAGTCAAGGCATGATTTTAGCCGCTGACTGTCCGGACGGCGATGTTAAAGTTATCTTTGCCGATGATATTCCAACAGGCAGCAAAATCAGATAAATTAAATAATTTAATCGGCTCATTGCAGCCCCGTTAAAGTTTTTTGACCGGCTTTTTTTCAAAAAAGCCGGAGAAAACCGCTCGAATTTATCATTCGGGCGGTTTTCCTTTTGGGGTATATATGCTAATTTGAGTAGTACGCTGTTTTAAACTGCCTCTACCATACTGTTTGTATTTATTATGGTATCAGTATCGGTATCGCTGTCTTTCTCCTTTTTGGTTGTATCAGTGTCTTTGTCCGAGTCTGAATCTTTGTCTTTGTCGCTTGCGTCCGAATCGGAAGATTTATTCATAATCGACTTAATATAATCGGTAGAATATTTTTGAAGATCTTCAAGTATTTTATCCTCTATTTGATAATATTCCCCAAAGCCATACTCTTTAATATACTCATTGGTGTAATTGGGGTCTTTGTACTTATCGTCTTTATTATAATCTTCAAACAAAACCCACGCTTCGCCGCAAAGTTCGTCTATATAATCATCATAATATTTTCTGTGCCACTCGTTGTAATCGTCAAGCAGTCCAAGCTCTTCCAGAGATGTGTATTCGTAAAATGTTCCCATATCCGTAATAAGAATTTGAAGAGCGTCAATATCTCCGCTTGTTCCGAACACTTCATACTGATAATCATACTCGCTGTGAGCCGGGTTAGTTGATTTTAAATCCGCCTTGGTAATGCCGTGCTTTTCCAAATAATCAAACGTATTTTTATAATTAATCTTAACATTATAAGTTTGATACAAACTGAAATCATCGTCATAGCTGCGTCGTTTGCTTGTGCGGGTATACTCAATCTGAATAGACATATAATTGCTCTTTTCAAACTCTTGAGTGCTGTAATCATAACGTCCGACTTCCGAAGAAAGAAACTCATTGTCTGCCAGTAAGTCCTCTTTATATGCGGCAAGCAAGCCGTCTAAAAATTCTTCATCCAGTGGCAGGGTATAAGATTTTACATTGGTACTGCTGTAATCCGATGAAATATAATATTTAAGAGTGGCTGTCTGCAATTTGATGTTTTTAGGCTTCTGCTCTCTCCAAAGTTCCGGATAAACATTTTTCTTGTACTCGTCGGAAGAAAACAGCTGCTTAACCAAACTTTCCAATTTGTCCATATCGTAATACTTGTAATCGCTGTAGCCCGATATATAATAATTGCGTTCCGTCCTAAAACCAACCTTTTTTGTATAACGAAACGTAAAATTCGCATGGTTTACATAAGGATAGTTTTTAGTTTTCTTATTTTCGGAAGGCAATGGTTCGGGAGCAATGTAAGCTTCTGTTGATTGACCGCCCCCGTATACAAAATCATCTTTTGAATACTCAGTTTCTTCGACAGTAGTTTCCGCATCCTCAACGTAAGTAGGATTAGGACTGTAATTATAATTGTAATTGTCGTAATTGCTGCCTAAATAATAAGGATACTCGTTTGCGTCTTGAATATTGTCCGCAATAACCTGATGAATTTCCGTAATAGTCTTGATATTTTCAGGCTCTTTATAAGTGTAATAGCCAAACTCGACAGACTTTACGTTTTCAGCCGTGGGAACGTAAGTGTCAATACCCAAACCGTATGTCATAGAAAACACTACAATCAACGTTGCTAAAGAAGTTGCTCCGAAAACAATCGCAGATTTTCCGAACTTTTCCTTGCGTCCTCTCGAAAAAATCAAATGCAGAACTAAGAACGCAACAAAGCCTATAACAACATACCAAAATCCAAATACATACATATTGCCGTAACCGCTGTCCGATGTTTCCGCAGCTATAAAGCCAATCATCGAACCGGCAACTATTGACGAACCTGCTTTAACAACCATGGGCAGCCACTTGAAAGCAAAGCCGTTTTGAGAGGTTTCAGCCTTTCTCTTATTTGACGCAAACCATGCGAGAAACAACACGCCTGCCGTAAATATAAGCTGCCATACAACAGCTGCCACAACAGCGGATATGCTGTCGCCGTCCATTACATAAAATGCGTCAATAACCGCAAAGCTGTAGGGAGCTAACGCCGTCAAAAGCGGATTCTCAATAACGCTCTCAAAAGAATATCCCGGAATGATTTCCGACATGATTCCTGTGAAAAATCCGATTATACCTACCCAAATGCCGTTCAAGGCAATAGTAATAATAGCTGTGTCAACAACCGTTCCGCAGCAATACGCGATTAATGCCGTAAACGCATAAGAGGCAATCATCATTAAATATGTTGCAAAAAGAATAATAATACTGTTTCTAAAAGAATCTCCCGAACGAGCTGAAATTCCTATTTCCAATATAGACGCAATAGTAAACGGAAGTGCTATTGCCGAAAGTCCAGCAGCTAAATGCGACGCAAGCATTGTAGTCCGATTTGTCGGCAATGCTCCGAACATATCCACACTTCGCTTGTTATGCAGAAAAGAAAATGTTTTCAATGCCGATATAAACGTAAAAAATGCAGCTCCCGCACCGAACATTATAATAATAGCCGGAGCAACTTCGTCATCTGTATAATAACCGTCCGTAGCTATTACATATAAATTCAGCAGAATACCTAATCCAAGCATTACAGAATATATAATCATAATGGCACGATTTCTGCGGAATGCCCACTTGAACAGAGGCTGAAATTCTTTACTTGATAATGTTGTTAATGTCATAACCCACAACCTCCATTTCACTTATGAATACTTCTTCAAGCGTTAAGGGGAGCATTTCCATATAAACAGGCTCAAGCGATTTTATTTTATTTTCGATTTCCTGACCGTCGCCCTTGATAGTAAGGCTTATCAGCTTGCCCTGACGCTGAATTTTTACAACATTAAGGTCTGTGAACATTCCCTCGCCCACTTCGTCCTTAAATACAGCCTGCACACGATGTATGCCGAGTTTCGCCTCGTCAAGTTCTTTTTCAAGAACTATGCCGCCGCTGTGAATAAGTCCTATGTGGTCGCAGACGTCCTCAAGCTCTCGCAGGTTATGCGACGCAATAATAATTGTCGCCTGATATTCGGTAACCATTTCCACAAGCAGCTTTTTGATAAGCTGACGCACAACGGGGTCAAGTCCGTCAAAAATCTCGTCAAGCATAAGATACCTCGGACAAGTTGAAAGAGCAAGCATTAAAGCGGCTTGTCGCTGCATACCCTTTGACATATTTATAATTCTGTCGGTCGTTTTTATCGGGAATATGTATGACAGCTTCTGAAATTTTTCTTCATTCCAGTTGGGGTACATTTCACGGTAAAGAACCGCCATATTTTCAACCGTGGAATTATTGTAAAAATACGGAAAGTCGGAAATAAAAAAGCACTGACCTTTCAACTCGGGATTTTCAAATGTCGAAACTCCGTCAATTTCAACCGTGCCGCCGTCAGCCTCATACACTCCGGATATAATTCTGAGCAGGGTAGATTTTCCCGAACCGTTTGAGCCAATCAGCCCGAAAACAGAACCTGACGGAATATTAAAAGAAAGTCCGTTGAGAGCTGTCGTTTCACCGAATTTTTTTGTAATGTTCTTTATAGCTAACATTAGTTATTTTCACCTCCAAAATACACATCGTCAACAATTTTATTTACATCTTCCTTTGGTATGCCGACATCGGACGCAGATTTAACGGCTTTGGTGACGTTGTTTTTTGCTTCCTCTTGTCTGCTGTTCATTATTTCCGAACTGCCCGCAACAAACGAACCTTTGCCGACTGTTGAGTAAATATAGCCGCTTTGTTCAAGCATTTGATAAGACTTTGAAACGGTATTCGGATTAATTCCGAGCTGCTGTGCCAACGCCCGAACAGTAGGAAGCTTTTCATGCGGTGAAAGTATTCCCATACCTATCAGCCGTATGACATTGTTATAAAGCTGTTCGTAAATCGGTTCTCTGCTTTGGTAGTTGATAGTAAACAAATTCAGACCTCCTTTATATTGTTTTTTTAGAGCCATTTGTATTACTACAATTAATACAAGATTAATATAACATTATTGCCCAACGATGTCAATAGGAATTTTAAAATTTATCAAAAAGAGTAACAATAAATAAAATTCACATAGAAAATTTTACGTTTTATACAAATATAAAATCATAATTAAAAAATGGCTTGTCTATAAACAAAAAATAGTTTATACTTATCTTGTGCAGATGTTTCAGAAAGCGAGGGAATATAAGAAAATGAACATATTAAAAATAAAAAATAAATTATTGGGGCGTGTGGGAATTATATCGGCGGCAGTCTTAATGCTGACAGCCGGTACTGCCGTAAGTCTTTCGGCAAGTGCCGTTTATAATACCGAAGATACTCCGACAAAAGCCGTAATGAACGCGTCATGTGCCGGCAATGGCAAGATTGAAATTACCGCAAAAAAGGACAGCACCGTGACGGTATACTGCAAAGTCAAGAACGCAAAAGCCGCACAAGGCTTGCATGAAAAATTGCAGTATAACATTTCTGCTCTTAAATACATTTCCGGCAGCGGCTCTGTAAACGGACAAGGGACAGACTATGTTATAACAAAACCAAAGGCAGGCGTTTTATATTGGTGTGTTCTTTTTGACGCAGCCGGTTCGGATTTCACAAACGAAACCGAAATTATTGCCTTTGAATTTCAGGCTTTAAAGGATATTACTCCAAACGACGATGTTTTGTCCGCTGAAATCGAAGAGTTTTTTGACTTTGATATGAAAGATTACGATACTTCAAAAACAGTAGTTCACAATACCGTTTCAGGTTCCGGAACAACTGCGGATTCCGTTCAATACGGCGATATCAATAAAGATAATTTGATAGACGCTTACGACGCTCTTTTAATTCTTCGTGCTTCCGTAGGACTGGAAAGCTTTGACACCGCCGAAACTTTGAGGGCAGATGTGGACAGTGACGGCGAAATTACAAGCTATGACTCCCTTTGCGTGCTTAGATATTCCGTTGGACTTAACGATAATTCATTGACGGGTCAATTTGTCACGGCTGATTAAGTAAAGATATTCGCATTTAAAACTCCAAAACGGTAACATTAAGGTTATTGTTTCGGAGTTTTTTTATATTTGTTAAAAATTTACGAAATTGACAATTTACTGTTGTGTTTTTTTAAAAATTATAGTATAATGGACTTGTCGCAAAAAACTTAATATTTTTTGTTTTAATTTTTATGCAAAATTTATGAGTTTCCGTTCTTATGACTTAACAAAGGAGATGTTTACTATGAATTACAACTTAACCGTTCAGGCAGCAAAAGACCTTATCACCGCAAAGCTTTCCCATAACATGGGCGTTGCTGTAAAAGATGCTACCAACGAGCATTTCTATAAGGCTACCGCATTGGTTCTTCGTGACTTGATGAGCGAGGGTTACAGAGAATTTTCGCAAAAAGTTTCCGAACAAAAGAAAAAAACAGTTTACTATCTGTGTATGGAATTTTTGCTCGGACGCTCGCTGAAAAATAACATTTGCAACTTAAATTTGGAAGATACGTTCGGTCAGGCTTTGAAAAGCTTCGGCACAAGTTTGGATAAAATTTACGAACAAGAACCCGACGCAGGCTTAGGCAACGGCGGATTGGGACGTTTGGCAGCATGTTTCCTTGACGGACTTGCTTCGCAGGGCTATTCTTCTATCGGATATTCTCTGCGTTATGAAATGGGTATTTTCCGTCAGAGCCTTGTTGACGGCTGGCAAACCGAACTTCCCGACAACTGGCTTCCGGGCGGCAGCGTTTGGCTTCAATCTCACCCCGACAAATCAATTAAAGTTTATTTCAACGGCACAGTAGAGGAAACATGGGGCGACGGCAAATGTACCGTTAAGCTCAAAAACGCTACCGCCGTTACGGCAGTGCCGCACGATATGTACATTTCCGGCAATGACGGCAAAGGCATAAGCCGTCTGCGTCTTTGGGCTGCAAAAGCTGAACAAATTGACATGAACCTGTTTAACGAAGGTCAGCATATGCGAGCTATGGAACAAAAGGCTATGGCTGAATCTATCACGCAAATTCTTTATCCCGGCGACAGCAACCGAGAAGGTAAGAGCCTCCGTCTGAATCAGCAGTATTTCTTGGTATCCGCAACTATTCAGGATATTTTAAGACGTCATTTCATGTACAACGGTACTCTTGAGAATCTGCCCGATTTGGTAACGCTGCACCTGAACGACACGCACCCCGTTCTTGCAGTTCCCGAGCTTATGAGAATCCTTATGGACGACTACGGCTACGGCTGGGACGCTGCTTGGGATATCGTTTCAAAAACTATCGCTTACACAAACCATACGGTCATGAGAGAGGCTCTCGAATGCTGGGGCGAAGATATGTTCCGCGAAAAGCTCCCAAGAATTTATCAGATAATTCAAGAGCTTAACAGACGTTACTGCGAATCTCTCCACGCTCAGGGCATTGACGGCTATCAAGTCGGCAGAATGGCTATTCTTAACGACGGCGTTGTAAAAATGGCAAATCTGGCTGTAATGGCAAGCTACAAGGTAAACGGCGTGTCTGCTCTGCACAGTCAAATTCTTAAAGACACAGTATTCAACGATTATTACAAAGTAACTCCCGACAAGTTCACCAACGTAACAAACGGTATCGCTCACCGCCGCTGGCTGAATCAGTCTAACCCCGAACTTTCCGCTTTAATCACCGAGCTTATCGGCGGCGGCTTCCGCTCTGATGCGTCCGAACTTCAGAAACTTATGCAGTTTACCGATGACAAAGCCGTTCTCGAAAAGCTTGCTCAAATTAAGTATAACAATAAAATCGCTATGGCTAAGTACATCAAGGACACAAACGGTATTATTGTTGACCCGAACTCGATTTTTGACGTACAGGTTAAGCGTCTGCACGAGTATAAAAGACAGCTTTTGAACGCTCTGCACATTTTCTCGCTGTGGCAATATCTCAGAGAAAATCCGAACGCAGACTTTACTCCCAAGACATACATTTTCGGTGCAAAGGCTGCTCCAAGCTACTATTTTGCAAAACAGATAATTCAGTTTATTGTTAAAATGGCTGAGGCAATCAATGCAGACCCGATTGTAAACCGCAAACTTCAAGTAGTATACTTAGAAGATTATCGTGTAACCGTAGCTGAAAAGCTTATGCCGGCTTCCGAGATAAGCGAACAAATTTCCCTTGCCGGAACAGAAGCTTCCGGTACGGGCAACATGAAATTTATGATTAACGGCGCGTTGACATTGGGAACTCTTGACGGCGCTAATGTTGAAATTCACGACGCAGTCGGCGATGAGAATATGTTCCTCTTCGGTATGACTACTCCGGAAGTAATGAAACTGAAAGCAAACGGCTACAACCCGATGAATTACTACATTAACAGCCCCGTTATCAAGAAAGCCATTGACGAACTTAACAGCACACAATTCAGTCATATTGCTAAGAACCTGACCGAGCAAGACCCGTATATGGTATTGGCTGATTTTGCCGATTATGCAGAGGCTCAGCGTAAAGCGTCTTTGATGTATGCCGATGCCATGCAGTGGAATAAGATGTCTTTGATAAACATTGCAAATGCCGGTATCTTTGCCGCTGACCGTGCTATAAACGACTATGCAAGAAATATTTGGAATCTTAAACCCGTTGAATAATTAACCTCAAAATAAAAAAGATACAAATAAAGCTCACAAAACAGCAGTTTGCCTATTTTGTGAGCTTATTTTTATTTACAATAACAATTATTAGTCATGTATGTACATTCTTGTCATATCGGGTTCGCCGTCGCCCTGTACCATACACAAAAATTTCCAGCCGTACTTTTCGTAAAATCCCGTATGGTCTGTGACTAAATAAATAGGCGTTATCCCCTTGCTTTTCAAATCGTCAACAACCATATTCAAAAGATTTCCGGCTATGCCTTTACAGCGGTATTCTTCTTCGGTGTAAACTGCGCAAACATTTGGAGTTAAGTCTTTTCTGTCATGAAAATCGTTTTCAATTACTCCCAATCCGCTGACAATTTTGTCACCGTCAAGGCACAAGTACCAGCCGTATTCCGTTTCATTATTCAAATATGCCTGCATACATTCTAAGTATGCCTCTTTTGGTACGCCCCATTTGCTGCTGAACCATTCAGCCGCCTTATCGGCTATCTCGGGGCTTTCTCTCAAAGTAACATAATTAAATTCTTTCATATTCATTATCCTCTATATTAAAATATAACTAAGTTAAAATTCACCGTAAACAATACATTCATGGTCGGGCAAAATATTTTTGTAAATATTAAACTCGCTTCACGTATTTAAATAATGGTCGGGCAAAATACTTTTGTAAATATTAAACTCGCTTCACGTATTTAAAAATCACATGGACTCGGGAACTGTTATTTTGAACATTTCAAGGACGTTCTTTATTACGGATTTTACGGAAAGACATAATGCAAGTCTTGCCTGCATGAGCGATTCGTCATTGCCCTTTACACGGCATGCGTTATAAAATTTGTGGAAAAGCGTTGCAAGCTGTGTAACATAACGCGTAATTTTTGTCGGGTCATAGCTTTTTGCTGAAAGAATTATTTCTTCCGTATATGACGCCAAATGATTAATAAGCTCAATTTCTTCGGGTGCGGTGAGCATTTGAAGTTCTTCGTCGGTACATTCGCGAGGATTAATTCCCTCAGACTGCAAAGACTTTAAAATACTGCAAATTCTTGCGTGAGCATACTGCACGTAATAAACAGGATTTTGATTATCCTGAGCTACTGCCAAGTCTAAGTCAAAGTCCATTTGCGTATTTGCCTCGCGAGTGTTAAATAAAAATCTTGCGGAATCAACAGGCACTTCGTCCAGCAAGTCCCCAAGCTGAATTGCCTTGCCCGTTCTTTTGCTCATCTTGACAAGTTCGCCGTTACGCATGAGCTTTACAAGCTGCATAAGCACAATTTCAACATTTTCTCCATTGCAGCCGATAGCGTTCATTGAGCCTTTAAGCCTTGCCACATGTCCGTGATGATCTGCTCCCCATATATTAATGAGCTTCGTAAAACCTCTGTCAAACTTGTTCTTATGATAAGCAATATCTGCCGCAAAATATGTCGGATTGCCGTTTGCACGGATTATTACATCGTCTTTCAGTTCAAGCTTTTCTATCTCTTCGGGAGTTTTTCCCTGCTTTTCGAGAAGCTCGCCTACAACCTGCTTATTGCGGTACCATACTGCTCCGTCCTGCTCGTAAGTCAAGCCTTTTGATTTGAGTATCTCAACAACTTCCGCAACCGCTCCGCTTTTATGAAGCTCGCTTTCAAAAAACCACTTGTCATATTCAATGCGGTACTTTTTCATGTCAGCCTGCATTTTTGCGATATTTCTCGGGAGTGCAAAGTCAACAAGAGTTTGCTTTCTGATACTTTCATCGGCGTTAATAAGCTCCGTGCCATTTTCGGAAATGTAGAGTTTTACTGCGTCAATAATATCTCCGCCCTGATATCCGTCTTCGGGAAATTCGATTGAATCATATCCGTTGACTTCCTGAATAAATCTTGCGTTTAAAGAATTGGCAAATTTTTCTATTTGATTGCCGGCGTCATTTACGTAAAACTCTCGCCAAACATCGTAGCCGGCTTTGTCAAGGACAGCCGCCAAGCAGTCGCCTAATGCTCCGCCCCTTGCGTTGCCCATGTGCATTGGTCCCGTGGGATTGGCTGAAACAAATTCAACCATAATTTTTTCATTGCCGCCGAAGTCACTTCTTCCGTAATTTTCGCCTTGTTCGGCAATATCTTTCAGAATATCGGAATAATATTTTGGCGAAAGGAAAAAGTTTATAAATCCGGGACCCGCAATTTCACATCTTTCAAAATATGTTTTTGACAAGTCAAGATTATTTACAATAGCATTGGCAATATTTCGGGGAGAAGTGCGGAAAGCTCTCGCCCCTGCCATAGCCGCATTAGTTGCCAAGTCACCGTTCTTTTTATCCGCCGGAACTTCTATTACAAAATCAGGCAATTCGGCATTTGTCAAATCGCCGTTTGCAACGGCCTTTTCAACTGCGTTAATAATTGCTTTTTTTAAATCGTCTGCTGCGTTAATCGCTATTTTCGACATCTCTTACTACTCCTTTTTTGCGAAGAATAATATCCAAATGGTTTTCACTTTGAACATCTGAATTGAAGTCGATTGTATAATCAATTTCAATTCGTCCTCCCGTTTCGTCTACTTCGTGCCAAATAGATTCCGTATAAACTCCGATAGACAGCATGCCGACAGGAGTAGAATACAGGCTTTGATGACGAACGCCCTGCTCCAAAACCAACTGACTGAATCTTACTCCGTCGTTTTTCACAAGCACAATTTTGTTCTCGCTTTCCAATTTTATAACGTTAACCGTAACTCTCTTGCTGTCATCAGGGTCAATTTCATTGTATTTGATAAATTTTAAGTTATCTTTTAAGCCGTAAAATGCTTCTGTGTTCAGTTCGATAGTTTCCTCTTCACCGTCATAATACTGAGTTCCGATAACTGAAATCATATAATCCACTGCTAATTTTTCACACTCCCTTTTAATAATGCTGAATATCAACTCTGCTTACGTTTTCACCGATATTTGAATGAAGAAATAACGACGCTATGTCGGCAAATCCCTCTGTGCGGTCACTGACGAAAAATTCGCACTCGCCGTCCTCGGTCTGCGTATTGAGCAAACCTTTTTCAGCAAGCATTTGAGCGGCATGTATTGCCGTTTCTTTACCGCTGTCAATAAGCTTAACGTCCATACCCACATATTCCCCGATAACTGCTTTCAAAATCGGATAATGAGTACAGCCGAGAATAATTGTGTCAACATTTTGCTCTTTCAAAACTTTGAGGTATCTCTCTACCGTAAGCTTTGCAATAGGGTCTTGCGGCGATATAAAACCCTCTTCAACCAACGGCACAAAAAGCGGACATTCCTTTTGAAACACCTGTAAAGAATTATCAAGACGCTCCAGCTCTTTCTTGTACGCGCCGCTCATAATAGTTGCACGCGTACCTATAACGCCTATTTTCCCGTTTTGAGTAGCGTCGGCAGCCGCTCTTGCAGTTGGAGAAATGACGTTTGTATAGGGCACCGGGAGCATATTTGAAAGCATTTCGCTGGCAGTTGAACTAACCGTTCCGCAAGCCGCTATAACAATTTTTACATTGTGACTAAGAAGAAAGTTAGCGTCCTGAGCAGCATATTTCCTGATTGTTTCAACGCTTCTGTTGCCATAAGGCACTCTTCCTGTATCTCCGAAATATACGATATTTTCATGCGGCATAATTGAGCGGAGCTGTTTTACGGCTGTCAAACCGCCAAGTCCCGAATCAAAAACACCAATAGGTTGTGCGGACATAATAAACCTCCGAAAAGAATTATTGGTAAGTTATATTTTACCATAAACCTTGCTTTTGTGCAATAGTTTTAATACTTGCTAAAACAGCATTATTAAAAAAGAAGTTCTTGCGAAAAAAATTTTTTAAACAAATTAAACTAAATGTTTAATTTTATTAGATGTAACCTGTTTAGTTTTTTTGCCAAGCTTTTTTTTAAAAAAAGCGAGGAATTTTTAAAATAAACATAGAAATTTTAATATTTATGTGATATAATGATACGGTAAAGTTTTTTAAGGAGAGTGAATCTCATGAAAGGATATAAAAAAAATTTAGCATTGATTATGTCGGCTTTGGTTTCATTGTTCGCCGTTTCAGGCTGCGACTTTATCGTTAAAGATGAGCCTGTCGATATCGACAACTACTCTATGGTGGAAAACGAAACTCCCGACTCGGTTAATGATTCTTCCGAAAATACCGAGTCCGACACAACAAAATCCGATACGGAACAAGAAGATAAAAAAGATTCTTCGTCAGACAAAAAAGATAACTCTAAAGACGATAAGGACGATAAGGACAAGTCGGTTTCTTCCAAAACTACTTCTTCTAAAAACACTTCGTCTAAGACAACTTCTTCAAAAACCACTTCTTCAAGGGCAACTTCGTCTAAAACAACTTCGTCAAAAGCTACGTCATCAGCAACAACTTCCTCTAAAACAACTTCCTCTAAAACTACCTCTTCAAACACAACTTCTTCAAATGACGAAGGTAAAGTAAAAGAAATTTCTCTCGACATTAAAGAAGTAACGCTCAATGTCGGAGAATCTAAAATGCCTATTGTTACAATGACCCCAATCTCCGCTTTAAATAAGAGCGAGATTTGGAAAAGCTCAAACGAGAAAATCGCCACCGTTGACAGCAACGGCAGAATTACAGCCGTCGCCGAGGGTAAGTGCGAAGTTACCGTTACTTCCGCCGATAACGAGAAAGTCAGCGCAACTGTCAGCGTAACGGTAAACGGCGGTCAGAAAGTAGAAAAAATAGAAGTCAACTTTAATGAAAAAACAATTAAAATAGGCGAATCGGTTATGCCGACCGTTAATATGACCCCACTCGATGCCGATACGTTAGCCGAAAGCTGGACAAGCTCAAACGACCTAATCGCTACTGTTGACGAAAAAGGCAATATTACGGGTCATTCGGAAGGCGTTTGCAAAATTACCGTTTCTTCTGTCAGCAATCCCCAAATCAGTCAGGAAATTATCATAACCGTAGACGGCGGCTCTGCCCCGGAACCCGATGTTCCCGAGCCAAACGAGGATATCACCGAAGAAACATATATAGGCGGAGTTCTCGTTGTAAATAAATCTTATGGTCTTCCCGAAAATTATAACCCCGGCGGTTTGACAAGCGAATGTGCGGAACATTTCGAAGACTTGCGTCATGCCGCTGCCGATGATGATATTATAATATATCTTTCCTCGGGATTCCGTTCATACGAAACACAACGTCAACTCTATAACGGATATGTCAATACTTACGGTCAGGCTGTTGCGGAAACTTTCTCCGCTCGTCCCGGATATTCCGAACATCAAACAGGTCTTGCCATTGACTGCAACATTGTAAACGACAGCTTTATCGGAACTCCCGAGGCTGAGTGGCTCGAAGAACATTGCCATGAGTATGGCTTTATCATTCGTTACCCCAAAGGCAAGGAAAGCGTTACAGGCTATAAGTATGAACCGTGGCATATTAGATATGTCGGCGAGTACCTTGCGGAACAACTGCATAACAGCGGCTTGACATTGGAAGAATACTTGGGCGTTTCATCTTATTATCAGCAATAATATCAATATAATAAAATAATAAAAACAGTCGGTCTTTTTATGCCGGCTGTTTTTTCTCGCAAAAAAACATACGCTCACCCTCTTTTTATCTTGACAACAAATTGCATAAAATCAATAAACACAATATATATATTTCTACAAAATTGAGATTTTATAGAAATTTTATATTGACTTTTATGTTAAATAATATTAACATTAGAGTAGGAACATATCTAATAAATCTTTAATAAATTCAAATTTGTTTCCAATAATTTTAAGGGGGAAATTGCTATGAAAAAAATCAAAATACACTTTCGAACTGTAATTGCATTATTTGTGGTTTTTGCAATGCTTGTTCCGTCCTTGTTTATCCCTGTTTCGGCGGCAGAATTGTATTTGGGTGACGTAGATTTAAGCGGAAATATTGATTCTGTCGATTCGCTGACAATTCAACGCTATTCAGTTGGATTAATAAAACTTAACGCTCAGCAGCTTTTATGTGCCGACGTTAATTTTGACGGCTCTGTTGACACGCTTGACTCTCTCCTCGTGCTGAGAAACTCCGTAGGGCTTGAACAATTCAGCCTTAAAAATAACAAAAATCTTCCCTCTAACTTAAAGATAAAAGAGATAAAAATAGACCAGATTCAAGAAATTCTGCGTCTGGTTAATCAGGAAAGAAAAAAAAGAAACCTTGCTCCTTTGACATTAGACAAAAAGCTTTCGTCACTTTCCGAAACTCACGCAAAAGAAATCAGCACTATGAGCGATATCGACCACAGACGAGCTGACGGCAGGGACTGGTCAACTTTGTTGAGTGATTCGAAGTATCCTTTTATGACAGCAGGAGAAAACATTGCGGGCGGTTCGCCTGAAGCTGAAGTAATTTTCAAGCTTTGGATGAACTCGCCGGCTCACCGTGACCATATTCTCAGCCCAAAATTCCACAAAATAGGTATCGGACACTATTACAGAGCTAACAGCACTTATGATGATTATTGGGTACAAATCTTTACCGACTAAAACAACAAAAAATCCGCTGATAATCTCAGCGGATTTTTTGCTCAATATATTGTTAATAGATTGTCCAACTTTTTTGAAAAAGTTGGACAGAAAACTTTAACAGGCTTCGCCTTTGATTAAATGGATTTAACGGCATTGCTTATACTCTTAGTAAATTCGGCAACATAAGGAGCTGAGCCGCTGCCATGCTCAGCAATTATTTTTACAATAGCCGAACCAATTATAATTCCGTCGCATTTTTTCGCAATGTCTGCCGCCTGCTCCGGCGTAGAAATTCCAAAACCTACCGCCGCAGGTATTGTTGTATTCTCATGAACTTTTGCAGCCATTGATTCAATATCAGTTGTAATGTTATTTCTTTGGCCGGTAACTCCCAGCGATGACACGCAATAAACAAAGCCTTTCGCTTCTTTTGCAATCATTGAAATTCTGTCCTCTGATGTCGGAGCAATCAGAGAAATCAAATCAAGTCCGTACTTGTCGCACACGCAAGAAAATTCTTCTTTCTCCTCAAAGGGCACATCGGGCAGAATTAATCCATTTACGCCAATCTCGGCAGCAGTCTTTACAAAACGCTCCGTACCGTAAGAAAACACTACGTTAGCATACGTCATAAAAACAAGAGGAATACTTAATTTCGGGCGAACGCTCCGCACCATGTCAAAAATTTTATCGGTAGTAGTGCCGCTTGCTAATGCTCGAATATTTGCCGCCTGAATTACGAGTCCTTCGGCGACAGGGTCTGAAAAGGGAATGCCTAATTCAATTAAATCAACGCCGTTTTTCTCCATAGTTACAAGCAGCTCGGCAGTTGTTTCAAGATTAGGGTCACCGCAAGTTATAAAGGATATAAACGCTTTTTTATTTTCAAATGCTTCTGCTGTTTTCATTCTGCAATGTTCTCCCCTCTGTATCGTGCTATTGCCGCACAGTCTTTATCTCCTCTGCCGGAAATGTTAATTACTATAATTTGCTCTTTGCTCATTTCGGGAGCAATTTTCATTGCATGAGCCACCGCATGAGAACTTTCTATTGCGGGAATTATTCCCTCGATTTTTGACAGATATTCAAAAGCATTTACAGCCTCTTCATCGGTTATAGCAACATATTCAGCTCGTCCTATATCGTGCAGATAAGCGTGTTCGGGACCTACTCCCGGATAGTCAAGCCCTGCCGATATTGAATAAACAGGGGCTATTTGTCCGTATTCGTCCTGACAGAAATAACTCTTCATGCCGTGAAATATACCGAGTTTTCCCGTTGAGATTGTCGCAGCAGTTTCAAATGTGTCAATTCCTCTTCCGGCAGCCTCGCAGCCAATCAGTCTTACTCCCTCATCTCCGATAAAATGATAAAATGCTCCGATAGCATTTGAGCCTCCGCCTACGCATGCAAGAACTGCGTCAGGCAATCTGCCCTCTTTCTCAAGACATTGTTCCTTGATTTCCTTTGAAATTACAGACTGAAAGTCCCTGACGATTGTTGGAAATGGGTGCGGCCCCATTACCGAACCAAGCACATAATGCGTATCGTCAATCCTTGCCGTCCATTCTCTCATCGTTTCGGAAACGGCGTCTTTTAATGTCGCTGTTCCCGATGAAACAGCATGAACTTTCGCTCCAAGCAGACGCATTTTATACACGTTTAACGCCTGACGCTTTGTATCCTCTTCGCCCATAAAAATTTCGCACTCCATGCCGAACAAAGCCGCCGCCGTTGCCGTTGCTACTCCGTGCTGTCCTGCTCCTGTTTCGGCAATAACTCTTGTTTTGCCCATTTTTTTTGCAAGAAGAGTTTGTCCCAGAACGTTGTTTATTTTATGAGCCCCCGTATGGTTTAAATCTTCACGCTTGAGATATATTTTTGCTCCGCCGAGATCTTCGGTCATCTTTTTTGCAAAATACAATCTTGACGGTCTGCCTGCATATTCGTTGAATAATTCCGACAACTCTCTGTTAAATTCAGGGTCATTTTTATAATAATCATATGCTTTTTCTAATTCTATTACGGCATTCATCAAAGTTTCGGGTATATATTGTCCCCCGTGAATGCCAAATTTTCCTTTTTTATCCATATTCACATTCCTTTTTATATTAATTTATATTAAGTTTTTGCTCCGCTTCTTTCAAAAAGCGGAAAGTTCCGATTTTCCGCCAAACCGAGGGGCTGAATCCGACAGGCTTCGCCTGTCGCTTACGCTTTTCTTTAGAAAAGCGTGATTTGTAAGGGCTTTGCCCTTACAAATGATTCAGCCCCACTAATGCGTACGATTACAGGCGGCGGACAATGGCACATAATTTTTGTATTTTTGCACCGTCTTTTAAATAATCCGTTTCCACACCCGAGCTTACGTCAACCGCATATGGGCGAACCTGAGCTATTGCAGAACTTATGTTCTCGCAGTTAAGACCGCCCGCTAAAATGAAGTCCCTCTTGACGTCAGCCAACATTGACCAGTCAAAACTCTTTCCGCTGCCTGTGCCGCTGTCAAGCAAAATTTTATCCGCACTGCTTAACTCCGCCAAAGCAATGTCTTCGCTATTCTTTATAACAAATGCTTTCCAAATCTCCGTATCCGGTATCAGTTGGCGAAGTTCTTTTATGAAAATTTCATCTTCTGCACCGTGCAGCTGCACAATGTCTATTATACCACACTCAACTAAATTTACAATGTCCTCTTTCCGATAATCAACAAATACCCCTACTGTCTTTATGTCCGAATTAATCAAATTTCTCAAACGGCAAGCCTGCTCCGCAGTTATATTTCTTCTGCTGAAAGGCACTCCTATTATAAAGCCTGCGTAATCGGTCTTTGCAGCGTTAATAAACTCTGTGTCTTCTTCTCGAGATATTCCGCAAATTTTAATCATCGTCATAAGTCAAATCTCTTATCCTTTTCAAAAATCCGCTCTTATCGTCCGACTTCATGAAAGCTTCTCCGACAAGTACGGCATTAGCACCATAATTTAACATTTTAGCTGCGTCCTCGGGCGAAGCAATACCGCTTTCCGCAATGAAAATTAAGTTTCTTGGAATCATTCTTCTTAAAGAAACCGCATTTTCCAAATCAATGGAGAAATCTTTCAAATTTCGGTTATTCACACCAATTATTCTTGCTCCGGCTTTAACAGCCGTCTTTATCTCGTCTTGATTATGAGCCTCGACAAGTGCCGATATGCCCAATGTATCGCAAATTCCTATATACTCCTTTAGCTGTTCGGAATTTAAAATCGAACAAATCAATAATACTGCGTCTGCGCCCATTACTTTAGATTGATAAATTTGATACTCGTCAACCGTAAAATCCTTACGCAGCATAGGGATATTTACTCTATGGCGAATGTCCGTAAAAATCTTGTCGCTTCCGAGAAAGCGGCTTGGTTCAGTCAAGCATGAAATACAGTCGGCTCCGATTTTTTCATACTCTGCCGCAATGTCAAGATACGGAAAGTCTTGACTTATAATCCCTTTGGACGGAGAGGCTTTTTTCACTTCGCAAATCACCCTGCCGCTGCGATGACTAAGAACTTTTTCAAACCTAAAATCTCCTTTTGGAAGAGCGTACGCTTTTTGTTTCATTTCATCAAGACTGATATTTTTTTTGTCTTCCGCAACTCTTTTTGCGGCAGTTTGCGCCAATTCGTCTAAAATCATTTTGTACCCCTTATTATTCGTTTGTTGCCTTTATAAATTCCTGTAACTTTGCAAGAGCTTTTCCGCTGTCAATCACTTCTTCGGCTTCTTTAACTGCGTCCGAAAAGTCAATGCCCTTTGCAACATGAATACCTGCTGCGGCATTCAGAACGGCGGCATTGCGTTTTGCACCCTTTTCACCGTTGAGAATTGCCAATGTGATTTTTGCGTTTTCGGCAGGAGTGCCGCCTACAAGTTCGGATTTTTCGCAAAGTTCAAATCCGTAATTTCTCGGGTCAATTTCATATTTTTTGAATACGCCGTTGTTTATTTCGCAAACAATAGTTTTTGCGCTTGCTGAAATTTCGTCAAGTCCGTCCGTACCGTAAACAACCATGCCTTTTGTAACTCCAAGTTTATAGAGAACTTTTGCCAGAGGTTCAACTAAATCGGCACTGTATACGCCCATTACTTGCATTGTTGCTTTTGCCGGATTTGTCAAAGGTCCTAATATATTAAACACTGTGCGAATAGCGAGTTCTTTTCTTACGGGTCCTACATATTTCATTGCCGCATGATATTTTTGAGCAAACAAGAAACAAATGCCGGTTTTGTTTAACACGTCTTCATTCTTTTCGGGGTCAATGTCAATCTTTACTCCAAGAGCCTCTAAAACGTCTGCCGCTCCGCTTTTGCTTGAGGCTGCTCGGTTGCCGTGCTTTGCTACGCTTATACCGTCTGCCGCAAGAATAATTGACGCTGTTGTTGAAATATTAAAAGAGTTGGAACAGTCGCCGCCCGTACCTACTATCTCCAAAAGCTCCTTGTCGCTGTGGAGCTGAATCGCATGCTTTCTCATGCCCTTAGCAGAGGCAACAATCTCGTCTACTGTTTCGCCTTTCATAGAAAGAGCTGTCAAATAAGCGGCTGTTTGAGTATCGGAAGTTTCGCCGCTCATAATTTCGTCCATTACCTGCTCAACAACTTCGGGTGATAAATCTTTTTTATTTGATAAGTCAATAATTGCTTGTTTAATCATTTTAATGTTACCTCCAAAAAATTTTTTATAATTTCTGCTCCGTTAGGAGTAAGAATTGATTCGGGGTGAAACTGTAAACCGTAAACAGGGAATTTTTCATGACATACCGCCATAATTTCACCGTCTTCTGTTTCGCCTGTTATACGCAGTTCTGACGGAAGACTTTCTTTGACCGCCGAAAGAGAATGATATCTTGCAACTTGTATTTTATTGGGAAGTCCCTTGAAAATTCCGCTGTTTTCAACAGTAATAAGCGATGATTTTCCGTGATAAAGCTTTTTCGCATATGATACTTTTGCACCGAAAGCCTCACAAATGGCTTGATGTCCCAGACAAACTCCAAGAATAGGTATTTTTTTGTAAAGCTGTTTGACCACGTCAATACAAATGCCTGCGTCGGACGGTCTGCCCGGTCCCGGAGATAATATAATGTGAGTGGGATTAAGATTTTCAACTTCATTTACTGTAAGCTCGTCATTTCTTACAACCTTAATGTCCGTATTAAAAGAACCGACTGCCTGATAAAGATTATATGAAAAACTGTCGTAATTATCAATCAATAAAATCATTGCGCCGCCTCCTCTAACGCATTTACAACTGCTTTAGCTTTGTTAATGCACTCCTGATATTCGTTTTCGGGAATTGAATCGGCAACTATTCCCGCGCCCGAGCGAACAAAGACTTTGCCGTTTTTCTTGAATGCAAGCCTGATTGCAATACATGTGTCCATATCGCCGTTAAATGCTAAATATCCGATTGCGCCGCCATATATGCCGCGTTTATTTTGTTCGCTTTCGGAAATTATTTCGCAAGCTTTAATTTTGGGCGCTCCCGAAAGTGTTCCTGCCGGAAGTACTGCTTCAACAGCCTTTAATCCGTCATACTCCGAACGAAGAATTCCGCTTACTGCAGAGCCTATGTGCATTACATGAGAATATCTTTCAATCTCCATATACTTATCAACTTTAACCGTGCCAAATTGAGCTATTTTTCCTATATCGTTTCTTCCCAAATCAACAAGCATGTTGTGTTCGGCAAGTTCTTTTTCATCTGACAAGAGTTCTTTTTCCAAAGCCAAATCTTCTTCTTCTGTTTTTCCTCTTGGGCGAGTTCCTGCCAAAGGATAGGTTGTTACAAGTCCGTCCACCGATTTAACAAGAGTTTCGGGAGATGCTCCGGCAATTTCAACGTCATCGCTTGAAAAGTAAAACATATAGGGAGAGGGATTGCTCTCTCTCAGTTTGCAGTAAGTATAAAATAAACTGCCGTCATATTTTGCCGCAAGACGATTTGAAAGGACTACTTGAAAAATATCTCCCTCAAAAATTCTCTTTTTTGCATTTTCAACCATTTTGCAGAATGTTTCTTTGTCGAATAGTGGCGAAAGCGGTTCGGCAAGTCTGCCCTTGGGTTCGTTTTTTGGTTCTACTTCGTCAAGCATAAACGCCATTGATTTTAATTCAAGAACAGCTTTGTTATAATTTATTTCAAAATCATCTGTGTTTATATTTGTAATAAAAATAATCTCATTTGTATAATGGTCAACGGCAATTATTTTATTAAAAAGCATTAAGTCAACATCACAAAAATTTTCTTCATCGGGAATGTCAAATTTTAATTTCGGCTCGCTGTATCGAATATAATCAAATGAAAAGTAACCTACAAGTCCCCCTGTAAAAGGCGGCAAACCTTCAATTTTCGGAGCATGGTTTTCATCAAGAACTTTTCTTATATAAAAATTCGGGTCGGCATTTTCAAAGGTTAAATTCGTTGCCGAGCGAAGTCTTACAATGCCGCTGCGGCAGGTCAGCTCCAATGACGGGTCAAAGCCTAAAAAAGTATATCTTCCGTGCGGTGAATTTTTTTCTGCCGAATCAAGAATAAAAACGTGTCGGCTTACATTTTTGAGAATACGGTAAATTTCAGTTTCCGAAACATTACACTTCTGTTTAAGGGAAATTGGAACCGTATGATATTCACCGCTTGAAGCAAGCTTATAAAGCTGTTCTTTTGCAGGGTATAAATTCATAATAATAACTCTCCTTTGCTTGTCGGAGAACAAAAAAAACCGTCCCCGACAGAATATAACATAACTCTGTCAAGGACGGATAAATACACAAAATCACCCGCGGTGCCACCTTGATTTACGGCAAAATGCCGCACACTCAGCGGAATACTAACATATTCCCGACTACTTACGTAAGCCAATACGTTGCAGAATACTCGGCAAAAAACAAAACTCCGTTTTTACTTCGCCTTTGACTGCACCCTCAGCGATCCATTTAATAAGCAGTAACGATTCGGCTCTCAGCTCCCCGAACTCTCTGTGCGTCCTTGTCCTATTTTTACCTTCGCTTCAACGGTTTAACAAATATTCAAATTTCTTGCCTAAAATTCTATCACTTTCAAATTATAATGTCAATAGTTTTTTGAAATTTTTTTATTTTTATTGCAAGACATCTTGGATAATATTTTTTAAAGTATCCGCCGACTTTTTCAAGTCAGATTTTTCCTGCTCATTCAATTCAATCGGAACAAGTGTTTCCACGCCGTCAGCTCCGACAATAGCAGGCATACTTAACGCAACGTCGCTTATATCATTGCCGCCGTTCTGAATACTTGAAACAGGCAGAATTGATTTTTCATCTCTTACAATCGCTTCGCAAATTCTTTTCACAGACATTGCAATGCCATAATAAGTCGCTCTTTTTTTCTCTATAATTTCATAAGCGCTGTTTTTTACGTTTTCGGCAATTTTTTCCATTGCCTCCTGATGATGAAAGTGTCCTCTCATTTCACAGAAATTATTAAGCGGTATTCCCGATACGTTCGCACTGCTCCATGCGGCAATTTCGCTGTCGCCGTGTTCGCCGATTATAAACGCATGAACACTTCGGTTATCCACGCTCAAATGTTCTCCTATTAAATATTTTAAGCGAGCCGTATCAAGAACCGTTCCCGAACCGAAAACTCTGTTTTGAGGAAATCCGCTGAATTTAGCTGCCGCATAAGTCAGTATATCAACGGGATTTGCAACGACAAGCAAAATTCCCTCTTGATTGTGTTCCGCAATCTGAGGAATAATAGACTTAAAGATACCTACGTTTTTCTTGACCAAATCGAGCCTTGTTTCGCCGGGTTTCTGTCCTGCTCCGGCTGTTACTATGATTACATAAGCGTCTGAAATATCCTTATAATCTCCGGCGTAAATCTGCATAGGCTTTGCAAAGGGCAGTCCGTGACTGATATCAAGAGCCTCGCCCTCGGCCTTGTTTTTATCGGCGTCAATCAAAACCAATTCCGAAAAAAGTCCGCTTTCCATTAAGGCGAATGCCGATGCCGAACCTACAAACCCACAGCCGACAATAGCGGCTTTTCTTACGTTTATTTTTGACATATCAATAAAACCTCCTATAAAATTAGTATTTACAAAATATAAAAAAATTTTTAAATTCTGAACCTTTTAAACGGCGTTGTAATTTTCGAAAAGTAATTTTTTAACGAGGGCAAATTATTTAGTGAGAAATAATTTGTCCTCCTGTTTCTGTTACCAAAACTTGAATTTCCCATTGAGCAGACGGCTTTCCGTCGGCAGTTGTCACAGTCCAGCCGTCTTCTTCGCTATGAATAATTTTATAAGTTCCCATATTAATCATAGGCTCAATAGTAAAAATCATGCCAGGCACAAGAAGCATATCCGTACCCTTTTTTGTAACGTAGCTTACCCACGGGTCTTCGTGAAACTCAAGACCTATTCCATGACCGCCTATTTCTCTCACAACGCTGTATCCGTTTTCCTTTGCCAAATCATTTATCACCTGTGCAATATCGCCCAAATGATTCCACGGCTTAACCTGTTCCAATCCCAAATACACAGCCTGACGAGTAATTTCAACAAGTTTTTTCTTTTCCGGACTTACCTCGCCTATGCAAAACATTCTTGACGCATCGGAAAAATAATTATTATAAATAGTTGAAATATCTACGTTAATAATATCGCCGTCTTTAAGAATAACGTTTGGGGACGGAATGCCATGACACACTACGTCGTCAATCGAAGTACAAACGCTTTTCGGAAATCCCTCGTAGTTGAGGGGAGCAGGATACGCCCCTAATTCAACAGTTTTCGAGTACACCCACTTGTCAATGTCCTCGGTCGAAACTCCGGCTCTTATATTCTGAGCTACATAATCCAAAACGGCAGTATTTATTTTTCCGCTTTCGATAATTCCGTTAATCTGAGCTTTATTTTTTATTATGCTTCTTGGCGGAACTATTTCGCCTTTAATAGAATGCTCTTCAATTATTTCATCAATATCACAATGGCATTTTTTATATTTTTTTCCGCTTCCACACCAGCAAGGGTCATTTCTTCCTATTTTTTCCATAATTAATTATTCTCCTGCCTCTTTTCAAAAAATATGACGAAAACACTTTACAGGACGGGCAATTCTAAAACCCGTCCTGTTTAATTTCAATACAAATATTTTAATACAAATATTTTGCGTAATTCTGAATATCGTAAAAATCCGAAAATTCAAAATCTTTATCCGTTACGGAAATTACTCTCCATTTTAAGCCCTCTTTTGAAAGAACTAACGTCAAATCTCTGCTGTACGGCTTACTGCTGCCCGAGCCTTCTCCGGTAACTTCAATGCTTACAACATTAACAGCCTTGACATTATAGTCAGACGTTCTTGTAAGACGGCTCATTATATCGTTAAATTTCTTGATATCGTCTTTATCAACCTTTTCTGTATCTTTCACTTCATATTCGCAGGTATACTTGCTTCCCAGATAGCTTTCAAAATAACTAAGAAAACTGTCAGCACTTTGACGATAGCTTTTTTCCAAAGATTCGTCGACATATTTTTCAACATTGCCGCCCGTTTCTCTTTCAACAGCTTTTGGGTCGGCTATGCTTAACGTATCTATGTAATAAATCATCATGCCCCGAGTGGTCTTTGATGATTGTGCGTACATTTTTTCACCGTCTGTTTCAAGAAAAGCGTCCATAAACGAATCAACTGTCTTTTCACATCTTCCTCCCATGGCAAGGGCAGCAAAAACGGCAATTACAATACCTATTACAGCAACAGCCGCAACCATAGGAACAGTTTTATTTTTTATGCCTTTATTTATATTTACAGCTCCGAAAGACTGTCCTGCTGCGTCAACCCCTTGTTGAATATCAAAACCGCCTGCATTTTGTACGTGCTGTTCTTCATGAACAATAGGCGAACCACAGTTTCCACAGAATACGGCATTGTCATCTACACTTGCTCCACAATTTTTACAAATCATAATTATCCTCCTTATTAATTATAAACACACTTATTAATTATAAACACACTATCAACAACCTGAGTAAAAGCCTGCTAAAGTTTTTTGTCCAATCAAGGGCTTTGCCCTTGTGTGTTATTAAGGGCAAAGCCCTTAACAACACATTAATTATCGTTATTGGGGAAGTCCGCCCTCCGGCAGCTGCCCTTCCGGTAAATGCCCGTTATCAGTCGGCAAATCTGTATCGGACAACATTCCTTCCGGCATTTCGGGCTCCGGCAAACTGTAAAACGTAAGCTTATCGTTCGCCAAACTGTAATGTCCTCTGGATTTTTCGTTTGTTTTAACGACAATATCACGTTCAATAACCTTTCTGCCCGAAGTTTCGTCACGAACGGTTACAGTATAACTTCCGTCTTCTAATTTAATAGTATCGGAATATACAAAGCAGTCATTATATTCATCGGGCTCATCGTCTAAGGTGAGTTTTTCCGAATATCTTCTCATGCCAACCAGCTTAAAGCGTTTACCTTTAATGTCAACAGTAAATATATTATCATCAACATCTGCCAATACATCTATTTTTAACTCGCTCGAATAAACATCAGATGCAATATTCACTCTTCCAAAGCACTTGGACACATACTCCCTCTGCTCTTCCGTAAGCTCGCCGTTCTCTTTCATTCGGTCAGCCTCAACTTCCATACAGGTACGAAATGCGCTGAAAGTTGTGTCGGGAGAGAGCAGGAACAGAGTTCTGTACCACAAATCCGCAAGTTGTTTACAACTTAACTTTTCATCGTCCGAACCTTCCGAAACCATAAGGTATGCGCAATATGACAACACCGTACTGTTTTTATGAGTTCCGCCGTAATCGTTCGAAACGCCAAATTTCGTGTCTTTCCAATCTTCGGCAACAAGTTTTTTTACGTAATTCTTTCCCATATATTTATCGGGATTTTGAGTCATAATGGGATTTCTCACAGAACGGTTGCCGGCATACCAGTCGCAGTTATTATTCAAATTATCTTCGGAAAGTCTGCCATTGTCATTGTAAATATCTTCCGCAAGTTCTCCGAAAATGTCCGAACAAGCTTCCATAACAGCTCCGCTTTCGTTTTTATACATTAGAGAACAAATAGACTGCTCTACAGAATGAGCATATTCATGGGCAACATCGTCAAGCTGAGCTTTGTTATTGTATCCAAATGTAATCATAGTAAAACCGCTGTTGTCACCCGCACTCATAGCTTTATTAGGATAACCGCTGACATCATCGTTACAAACAGCCATGATCTTGCCTTCTCTGCCGTCATAGCCAATTCTGCCAAATAACTTCTCATACATATCGTAAACCTGCGAAGTCTTTATCATCAGGCTTACAGCGTCAGGGTCATTAATTTTCAGACTGTCCGAACCTACCGGCGTCAATTCCTTTCCGGAATATCGGTTAAATACAGTGTACCCCTCAAACATAAGGTCGTTTGGGTCAACTTTCTCGTCATCATGAACAAACAAACCCGTTTCGGCGTCATATTCATAATATTTGCCGTCTTCGTCATGAATAACACAAACATCATCGCCTATTATTTCGCTTACTCCGCCAATGTCAAACCTACGGTTAAAATAAAGCTTATCGTGACCGTCATAGTATGCTACGGTAATTGCCGAACTGCCCTTTTCGGAATTATAGACCGATATGTTGCGTTCCTCATCATACATAACATACTGTGAGCCGAATTTTGCGCCGTTGAAATGCTGAGGATTATTCATCATATTTTTACCGTCACCGGAAAGATTATAAGACTGCGAATAATCCATACAGTAACCGTCAATAACTTCTCCCTCTTCGGGTTCCACAAACAATGTATAATTCACGTTGTTTACAACTGCCATAACCTGATAAACAAGCTTTGGGTCTTCGTCGTAATCCAAACTGTAAATCGTTTTTGTGTAAGAATTTATTTTAACGTCCATTCCTGCGCTTTCAAGGTCATCTAACTCTTCATAAACACTATCTCTGTTAAAATCAGACATTTTTGTCTTTAAAGATTTATTTATACTGACAACGTTTGTTGCTCCTCCGCAAGAGTTTCCGTCCGAATCGGCTACTATTACCATTTGCCGACCATAAACAGGATAATCTTTGTAATTTTCCTGAAAGCGATAATACGTATAATCGGATACTTTTGATATATTAATAAGCGTATATTCATCTGCAATCGATTCACAGCCTATTTTTTTCGAAAAGTTCTTTGCAGCGTCTTTTGCGCTTAACTCATCAATAATCTTTTCATCTGAAATTGATTCGCCTGTAATAACAAAATCATTTTTAGTATTACCGTACATTCTTTCATCAAGCTTAACTTTAATTACATTCGATACGCCCGGAATATTTATTACCTCTTTATACGAAAGAACACCAAAGCCGGTAAATAAAATTGCAATAACAAGTACTATGCTTACAACTCTAAACCGCTTGCCAAAAGTAGGCTTCATCTTTCCTACTCTTCTTTCATAATTGACTTTCGGTTCGGACGGCTGAGAGGCTGTGTTTTGAGTTTGGGGCTGAGGCGGAACAGGATTATTAGGCACACTCGCCGCTCCCTCGTAAGAAATTTCAACTTCATCGGAAAAATTCATCGGACGAAGAATTTCCACACCTCTTCCATTGTATCCTTCGCTCTCGTTTTCGGGCTGTTTCGCGTATAATGTTCCTGCCGCCAAGTTACCGTCATCGTCATCGTCTTCAAATGCCATTCCTGCATATATTGTTTTGTTCGACAAATTACTGCTCGTTTGCGCAGACGGAAAAGAAGCAGCCGCGCCATTTCCGCAGTTAGTACACTGCCCTGTCACTTCGTCAAGTTTGCTGCCGCATTTACCACAAAATTTTGGCATCTATTATCACTCCTATTTTAATATAATCACTGTCAACAACTTTAAGAGCAGGCAAAGCCTATTAAAGTTTTTTGTCCAACTTTTTTCAAAAAAGTTGGCAGGTCAAGGGCAGCGCCCTTGTGGGTTATTAAGGGCAGCGCCCTTAACTATACGTTACTCCCAAAAATACAAAACTTAATTCTAAAGCCTGCATCCGCACTCAGTACAGAACGCCATGTCACAGGACATAACAGAGCCGCAGTTCGGGCAAATCTTTTCTTTAGGCTTATCCTTTAGATTATTCAACAGACTGCCGCAGCCAATACAAAATTTTGCGCCTGATTTCATTCTTTTGCCGCATGAGTCACAAATAACCTCATTACCGGATTCACTGCTGCCGTAAACAACTGATTCGTCGGAAGCCGCAAAGACAGTCTTCGCGCCTAAACTCGGCGCAGCTTCACTTTCATAATCAAGCATAAACAAGTCCGACGAAACTTCAATAGGAACAGACTGCACAACCTCATTGGAATTAATCATTTTAGGCAAATCACTTTCAGCCGTATTCTTTATCGGTGGGATTTCATCATTTATAGACACTGCATCAGGCACAGAAAAATCCTCAGCCTGTTTTTTACTTGGTTTCTTACTTTTATCTTTACCAAAAAAAGGGAATGAAAAACCTGACGAGGATTTGCGTTTTTCAGCAGATTTCTGATTCATTTTACCGCCGCATGACGTGCAAAACATCATGCTTTTTTCTACTGCCGCTCCACATTGCGGACATTTAACCTTTTCGACAACGCTCGGATTTTCTAACGGCTTAGTATCGCCAATAGTAAAACCGCTTTCTTCCGACATTGTAATATCAAGCATTGTTTCTTGAGCAGCATCCAAAAACTCCTCAGCAGCTTTTTCTTTTTCGGCAGTCGGTTCAGGTATAGGCTGTACAACCGACGCAGAAAACACATTAAAATCCTGCTCCGGCGTTTTCTTCTCAACAACAGGTTCGGGGATAGGCTGTGCGTCTGCTGTCGGCAATGAGTTAAATTCAAAATCCTCTTCGGGCTTTTTCTCAACGGGTTTCTTTTCAATGCTTACAGATTTTTTCTTCTCAACAACTGGTTCGGGTATGGGCTGTACGTCTGCTGTCGGCAATGCGTTAAATTCAAAATCCTGCTCGGTTTTCTCCTGTTCGGCTGCCGGAACAGCCGGAACAAAAGAATTGAAAGAAACATTGCTGTCTATGGAATCAAAGGATTGTATCAACTCGCTTGGCTTCGAGTCAATTACAATATTTGCAGGCTCGACAGTTTCATGATTCTGACCAATTCTTTTACCGCATTTTGTGCAGAACTTCATATTTCCGTCTATCGTTTCCCCACAGAAAGGACAATTTGCAGACGCTGTTAAATTATTGATTGGCAATATCTGCTCTGGACTGAAATTCGTTTTTGCACCGCAAAAAGTACAAAACTTTAAATCTTTTCCAAGCATGGTACCGCAAGACGGACACGGCAATGTGCTTGAAGATAAAACTTGAACTTTACTTCCGCATACATTGCAAAAAGAGGAATTGGCAGGTATCTCTGAACCACATGAAGTGCAAACCAAAACTTTTCGTGTTTCCTGCAAATGACTTTTCAGCGTAAAAATCTTCTTTTGAGATTCAACAGCTGTGCTTACAAGGTTTTTCAGTTCCGGCTCTGCGCTGTTCGCATGAAGCTGAACATATATTTTGCCAATTTCGCTGTAAATTACCGCCAAATTCTTTTCTTCGGCATTGATAGCCGAATTATATCTTGCAATATCGGTAACGTCTTTAGTTTTCTGAACGGCACTTTGTCCGAAATTTGAAATTTTTTTTCCAAAATCATCAAGAATCGCCACAGTAAACTCCCCCATCGTAATTTATGATGGCTTTTTGCCATAGTTGTAAATTTGCAAAAGAACATAATATACTAGCTATAATTTTATCTTTTCATTAATAACTTGTCAATAGCGTTTTAAAAAACTTTGCCTATTTTTAAACTAAAATCTCAAAAATATAAAACCGTACTGTATAATCATGCAAATTTATACAACATTTTTTAATTATTTAATTTTTGCCAAAAAAGCAAAGAGCGGTAAACACCGCTCTTTGCTTTGGGGAATCATATTTTTAGAAAGAGGTCATTTTTTATATCCTATCACGGTGTTAGCAATCATTCACCGTAAGTCAGTGCCGCCCGGCACCGTACAACGCACCAAAATCTTTCCCATCAGGTCAGCCTTCTTCACCTGCATTCAAGTACGTCCTGTATATAAAAGGCTGTTATTTATCTCGCAGTGTTAGCAATCATTCACTGCAATTATAGGATACTACAAAGCCGAAACTTTTTCAATACCTTTTGTCTATTCGGTACTTTTCGTTGTCTGTTTGGTACTTTAACTAAATTATTGCCTGTTTTAAAGCAAAAATTTCAAATTCTCTAAAAAACTATGTTTATTATGCACAATTCAAATGAACATTTTTATACAAAAACAAAGAGCGGTCTTGAGCCGCTCCTGTTTCGGGGAATTATATTTTGAAAGAGGTCATTTTTTAATCCTGTTGCGGTGTTAGCAATCATTCACCGCAAGTCAGCGCCGCTCAGCGCTGCACAACGCACTCAAACTTTTCCCGTCAGGTCAGCCCTTATCACCTGTGTTTAAATGCGTCTTATATAAAAGGCTGTTATTTATCTCGCAGTGTTAGCAATCATTCACTGCAATTATAGGATACTACAAAGCTGAAACTTTTTCAATACCTTTTGTCTATTTGGTACTTTTCTGTGTCTATTTGGTACTTTCACTAAAATCAAAGTAGAAATTAAGCATAATTGTCGAATCATAAAGAAAATTATGTTAATATTACACAATTAATTTGAATATTTTTATAAAAAAGAAAGAGCGGAACAATGCCGCTCCTTATTTGAAAATTACATTTTGAAAAAATCGCTTAAAAAAATTCCGCAAAATATTACAACACCGAAACTTTTTACATAAATTCTGTATGCTTTAAAAATAATTATTTGTAAGTTTTTTTTGGCAAACGGACAATAAAATGAATAATATCTTCGTCCATTTCAACATAAGCCACACCCTTGTAAGATTCCACTATTCTCTGAACGGTACTAAGTCCAACTCCCTCATGGTTCTTTTTGCCCGAATAGTTGTATTCGAACATATGGGAAAGCTCGCTGATATCCCCAAAAAATTTATTTGAAATATCGATAACACTTCCGCCGTTTTGTTCGTAAATTTTCACAACAATTCCGTAATCACGGTCTTTCTCAGCGCTGAGAGCGTCAATGGCATTTTGCAAAAGATTTCCGATAATACGGTTTATTTCATACGCTTCGGGGGCAAGCCCTTTTAAGTTGTTTGTGATTTCAAACCGCATAGGTATGCCGCTGCTTTCCGCATCGGAACGGTAAGCGTAAAGCATTGCGCTTATAGAAGTGTCATAAATGGGAAGAACCTCATTGACATACTGAGTTTCATTCACCATTTTTGTAACATATTCCTTACACTCGTCAAATTTTCCTGCCTCAAGCAATCCGTTGACCGCATGAAGATGCAAGTTAAAATCATGCCTTTGAGCCCTAATCATCTTGATAAATGATTTTAATTCTTTTTGATGCTGTTTCTCCTGCTCGGACACATCGGATAAAATAGAGTACTCCACAAGTATTTTGAGCATGGAAAAATTAACCAAAATAAAAATAAAAGAAAAGAAAAATTCAAATCCGATATAGAAAACTGCTTTTTCATTGTTTGATACAATTCCCATAGTCATATAAATTCCGACAACAATTACCACCGTAAGAACCATCAGAGCTGAAAAAATTAACGTCCTGTTATACTTTACCTTTGGGTCTTCATGGTAGAAAAAATCACGAACCCACGCGCTGCTGAAAAAAGATATTTTTTGTATCCACAAAATTAAAAAAATCGCCCCGATTATAGCCAAATAAACCAGCATATAAATAAGTTTGTCACGGCTTGCGCTTTCTTTTCCTCCTCCTCCCTCAACTCGCATTCCTATGAAAGTCAGATAAATGTAATAATTTACAACAACCGACGTACTCATGGCAAAAGAGAGTATTTTTTCGAAAGCTCTCCATTTGTCTACCAGAATACGGGCGAGAGTCCAAACTACCAAAAGAGCTAAAAGCGTTATGTCTGTAAATCTGCCTTTTGTAAACGTCCACACGGTACTGCTCAGAAAAACGAATCCAATTATAGTGACAAACTCTGTAAGAGTAAATTTTGTGTTTAACCATAGAATCAAACACATAATCACACCTACTGTCAAGCCAAAGGTCATAGAAATAGCAAACTGGAGCAATATGTCACCCCCTCTTATTATTTTTGTTATTTCTGCAAAACGCAAATATATATTTTGCATTTACTTTAAAAATTTTATCACAGACACTGCTGTAATTCAACTTCTATATTTAATTTAATTTAATTAAAAAGAAAATTTTACAAATGAATAACAATTTATCTTATTCTTTATTCTTTAATAGAAATAAATAATAAAAACTTCGTGCTATCCTTATAATGAATGGATAATCATTATCTTCAAAAAACTTTAACAGACTTAAAAAATTTAAGTAAACAATAAATTAATAGTCGTGTTAATAATTATCGTAATTAGTAAACTTGCTTCACGTGTTCTTGCTTCACGTGTTAAAAAAGGAGGTGTCATTTTATATGTCTGTCGAACCAATTAAAACTGTTGTGGTCGATGACGAGCATTTGTCGGCAGAAGCCACTATATCAGCATTGAAACAATTTCCGTCAATCAATGTAATCGAATATATTGACAATACCCCTGAGCTTATTTCAAAACTTTCGCAAATCGACATTGAACTGCTTGTCCTCGATATCGAAATGCCATACAACAACGGCATGAACGTAGCGTCATTCGTTAAGAAAAAATATCCTAAAATAGAAATTATTTTTTGTACCGGTCACGCTTATTTTGCCGCCGACTGCTACGACTTTGAACCCGTCGATTTTATCACAAAGCCCATTAACGAAGCGCGACTTAAACGAGCTATCGAGCGCGCAGAAAAAAAACTCAGAAATACTATAACCGAATTTAATACCGAAAAAAAAGCCGATGCAAAAAGTAAAAAAATCGGCATAAATGTTGAAGGAGGTTATCAGATTATTGACGTGGACAATATCCTATACATTGAGAAACGAGCCAGAAAAATTTATATCAATACCAAAGGCAAAACTTCTCTCGTTTCAAAGTACAACCTTACTCAGCTTGAAGATATCCTCGCTCCGCATGACTTCTTTCGCTGTCATCAGTCCTTTATCGTCCCTATTAAAAAAATTCGCTATGTAAAAAATAATCAGTTCGGAAAAACTTACTCTATAATTCTCAAGGAAAGCTACGACGAAATTCCCCTTAGCCGCAGCAAGCATGCTGAGATAAAAGAAAAATTAGAACAATACGGAATAAAATTTGTATAATTTTTCTTTGGTTTTTCACGCTGTAATCGTGAAGTGTGCAGAAATTGGCATTAATTTAAATAAATTACGAAAAAAGCTTGATTTTTTTTTAAAATAATGCTATTATATTAGATGATTGAGATGTATTAAAGGAGGTGCTTACAATGCCAAACATTAAATCAGCGAAGAAGCGTGTGAAAGTAATCGCTACAAAGACAGCTCAGAATAAGGCTGCCAAGTCCGCATTGAAGACAACTATTAAGAAGGCTAATTCGGCTATCGAAAACAACGCTGCCGACAAGGATGCTGCAGTAAAGGTTGCTATCAAGAAAATTGACCAAGCTGCCGCTAAGGGTTTGCTCCACAAAAATAAGGCTGCAAGAAGCAAGTCCGCTCTTGTTAAAAAGTTAAATTCTACAAAGTAATTCTTGTAAAAGTTTACTGCAAAAAAGTTGCCGCTCTTCTATGAGCGGTTTTCTTTTTTTATCCAAATTTTTTCAAAAAAGGCTCTCAAAACTTTGCCAAACAAAATTTTTCTTATTTAAACGCTCGTAACAAAATTGTCATTTTTGAGGGTTTTTATTGAATTACATGTAACAAATTTAAAACTGCTCGGTTGTTTATTGTAACACCCGAGATTATTTTTTACATCAAAATTAGAAATTCGATTTATTTTTGCAAAACACTTGACATGTCCTCTATTACAATAAGTTATAATGTTTTCCTAACATTCAACAGAGTTTTCCACATGTTAGATGTTGGCATTATTTATCAACAATCCCATATTTTTAAAAATTTAAGAATAATCAGGTATATTTTGAAAGTTATCAACTCTTTCCACAGACTTTTCAACATTGTCAACAGACTTTTCCACATTACCGAAAGTAATAATGTTGGTAAAAAAGGGCGTTTTCCACGTGTTTTCAACATTTCAATAAAAACATAAATTTTTTATTAACAACTACATATAGTTATTTACCGCATGTATAACCACTATTTTTGTTGTCAATACTATAAACGAAAAAATGAAAAAAATGCAAAAAGAATTACAAAGGAGTAACCATATGATAAAAGGTATCAGCAGACAAATCATAGAAATTGACCGCACCGAAAACAATTATTTTGAAAAAGCATGGCTTGTTATTAAACCCGAATATCTTAATGTAGGTGCTGCAAAACTTGAAAAAGAAGCCGAATCTTACCTCAAAAGCATTCGTCCGCCATATTCGATACGCAGCTCAAAGCACTGGCATAATCATCTGTCAAATATTGGTTCCGCGGCAATAGGAGCCGTAATTACGGCTGCCGTACTGCTCAATCACGCTGCTTTTTGAACTTCCTTTGACATTAGAATTATATGCTGAAATTATATTTTTTAGAACTCCACCCAAATAAACACGAAAAAGTACCAAATAGTCAAAACCTATTGAAATAATTTTAGATATGTTGTATGATTATATCACAGTAAAAGATTGATGACGAATAAGAAATTCTCTGTTGTCCTGCGGCTAATGATTGCTAATGCCGCAGCAGGTTCAAATATAATATACCTCTTTCAAAAAGATACGATTCCCAAAAAGACAAGAGCGGTTTTTATGCCGCTCTTTGCTTTTTTATTTTTTACTTTTTGTGCATTTCTTCGTGGTCGGCTTTCACGGCTTTGTACAAAGTCACGCTGTCCCAATGTATATTTATCGGAGTTACAATGGCTTTCAAGTCAATTCTCCCCACTCCGTTTATGCGAAGCGCGGCAAGAATAACGTCAATCATTTCGCCGCCAATACCGCATAAAATCATCATTTCATCTGAAAAAGTTTCGTCAAGCGGCGTTTTCCCCGTACTTTCAAAGCCCGTTTCACCTATTAAATATCCGATAGTTTCGGCATAATCTTTCTTTACAACCGCTTTTACCTGACACCCCAAAGGTAAAAGCGTATTTTTTATTAACTGAAAACGATTTTTTGAAAAATTATACAACAATACCATTTTTTTCATTAAATTATTTCTCCCGACTTTATTTTTTATCTTTATTGTCATGACTAAAATTAATCACACAAATTCCTGCCGATACCACAAAACCTGCGATAATATATTTATATTGAAAAGTTTCGCCCAAAATAATACAAGAAAAAATAACTCCCAATATAGGTATAAGCGAATTGAAAATAGCTATTTCTCCAACCGGATAAAGACAAATCAGGCGGTTATAAACAGAAAATCCGTAAACTGAAATAAAAGTAAGCAACATTAAAATAATTATGCCGCTAAAAGTCCAAACGCTCAAAGCGCCGCCCATTATCAGCCCGAAAATTATCATCAATGCTCCGCCAAACGCTAAACTTATTCCCGTTACCGCAAAAGAATGTCCCTTTTTGCCGGCAACTCGTGTTAACAATCCTCCCATTGCCGAAAAAATCGAGCTAATCAGAAGCATTCCGTCGCCCATAAACGTAAATTCGGATAACAAATCGCCGCCTATATTAATCATTAAAATTCCGCCAAATCCCAAAATACAGCCGATAATTTTTCTTAAAGTCAGCTTTTCCTCCTTAAACACGGCGCACGCCGACAAAATAAGTATAAAACTGCTCATTGAGTTTATAATTGCGGAACGTGAACCGGACTGATTTGATAAGCCGATATAATAAAAGAAATAATGCAAAGTCGTATTGACTAACCCAAACAACAATACAATCAGCTTATTTTTTGTACCCTCAATTTTTACGCTAATGCCTCGAAACTTAGCTATAATTAAAATAATAATGCCTGCCGAAAAGAAACGCACTCCGGCAAAAAGCGTTTTTGCCGCCGTATCATTCGCCGCAATGTCAAAATACTTTATGCCCAGCTTCACCAGCGGAAAGGCGAATGCCCAAACAACAGCGCACGAAACCGCCCACAATGCGGCTGTAAGCTTATTTTTTTTTGAACTGCTCATATAACTCCTTATATATATCCCAATATTTTCAATTTATCCTTGGCAATATAACTGCCGTTATCAGCCGCAAGCTTGTACCACTTTACAGCTTCCGCATAATCTTTTTTTACTCCAATTCCATGATAATAGCAGACAGCAAGATTACATTGTGCATTTGCATATCCCTGCTCTGCTGAAAGCTTGTACCATTTTACAGCCTCCGCATAATCTTTTTTTACTCCATTTCCATTATAATAGCGGTTGCCAAGATTATTTTGTGCCGGTGCATATCCTTGTTCTGCCGAAAGCTTTAACCACTTTACAGCTTCCGCATAATCTTTTTTTACTCCATTTCCATTATAATAGCAGTTGCCAAGATTATTTTGTGCCGGTGCATATCCTTGTTCTGCCGAAAGCTTTAACCACTTTACTGCGTCCGGGTATTCCTTGATGTCATAATGCTTTTTGCCAAGTTTAAACATTTCTTCAGGTGTTTTTTCTTGTTCAGAAGATAATTTTTTTGAGAGCTCAGAAACCTCAACTTCTAAACTTCTATTTTCTTTGATAAGACTTTGAATTTTTTGTTCACAAGTCACAATAAGCTTATCCTTTTCGCTTAACTGCTTTTTCAAGTCCGTGCTTTGCCTGTCTTTTTCGCTAAACTGCTTTTTCAAGTCTGCACTTTGCCTGTCTTTTTCGCCAAGCTGCTTTTTCAAGTCTGCATTCTGCTTATCTTTTTCTCTCAACTGCTTTTTTAAGTCTGCATTCTGCTTATCTTTTTCTCTCAGCTGCTTTTTTAAGTCTGCATTTTGTCTGTCACGTTCAGCCAAGCTTTTTTTCAAAGCGGTTAACTCGTCACGCAGTATATCGACTTCGCTTCGCCAATCCTTACCGCTCTCTTTTGCGCTAAGCCTATAAAATGTCACAAATGTTTTTTTATCGCTCATTATCTTATATCTCCCTTGTTTTATTTTTATTGATTAGAAAAAACTATCAAATCGGGAAGCGCAAGCTTTTCTTTTGCTCCGGCAGACCCTTGTTTTGCTGCAAGCCTATACCACTTTACCGCTTCTGCATAATCTTTTTTTACACCGCGACCATAGAAATAACAGTTCCCCAAATTATACTGCGCCGATACGTTTCCCTGCTCTGCCGAAAGCCTGTACCATTTTACAGCCTCACTGTAATTTTGCGTTACGCCATATCCGTAA
>CACWIU010000004.1 GCA_902761025.1 uncultured Ruminococcus sp.
TACTTGATTCCATATCCGTACCGGCATTCGTTTCTTCTTTGCTCTCCGTCAATTTGCGGTCTTCGGCAACTTCCTTTTTTGACTGCTCTTTATTTGCCGATGTATCCGAACCTGCCGAACCTGCCGAACCTGCCGAACCTACCGTTCCCTTGTCGGCAGTCGCAACAGTTGTTTTGGCTGCTGACTCTTCCGAATTGGTATTTGCATTATTTGCGCCGCAAGCCGACAAGCTCAAAATTGACAGTGAAACCAATCCCACTAAAATTATTGCCGATTTTTTCATTTGTATATATCCTTTCAAACTTTAAATTTATTTATTGCCGTTCTGCTCTTCCGAAATCTTCTTATCCAAATCAGCTTTCATTTTTAAGATAAGCTTAATATTTTCATTTGATACAAAAACAGGAACGGGACCCCACGCATTTATTACCATGCCGCCATTCTTTAAAGCAATATCGGCGCACTGCTCAAACGGCATAAAGAAATTCTGCGGCTGCTCGCTGCCCTCGTAAGCATCTTTCCAGAGTCCAAGCGCTCCCATATCGGTAAACACCGGAAGTACTCTGAGGTTTTCATCTCCGGGGTGACGCAGCAGTTTAAATGAAACTTTCGAACCCTCTTTTACTACTGCCTTTTTCTCGGTTGTCTTACTCATGTCAACTTCAAGCTTAACAGGAGTAATGTATCTGCCTGAAAATACCGCAAATTTAAATATATTCTGAAATGCTTCGTCCTTAATCAAGCGACCGTACTCATAAGTCAATCCTACTAAGAACGGACTTTCAGCCGGATGCTGCGCATCGGGTCTAATTACGGGACGGACATTAGTAATTACGGAAAATCTCGGCAATTTATTTCTGTCCTTAATCGAAGAGAACTTTACGCCAACTCTGCTGTCGGCTGCCTCTTCTACCATATTCATAGGACCCTCTTCTATTCCGTCTATCTCGGCTTCCACTCCCTCGGGCAGCAACGGGTGAATAATGTAAACTTTATCATGCAGCTTAATTGTGCCGTGAACATTTCCACCTGCTACTACGCCCTGATCATCTTTCATCTGAAAAGCGTCTTCTACCAATATGGTGAATCTTCTTCCCTTATTATCTGAAGATTTCTTAATCTCGTCCGGTTTTACTTCTTTTTTTACTTCTTCTGCATCGTCTTCTTTATCGTTTGTATCTGTTTCAACGTCTGCAGATACTGTTTCTTCTGCTGAAGAAACTTCTTGTTTCTCCTCGGCTTCCGTTTTCTGCTCTTGACTATCGTTGCCGATAAGCTTATCTGCTTTTTCGGCAAGTTCGTCTACGCTGTTTTTATTCTTTTTTGAAAATTTATCAAAAAGACCCATTTTAAATTTCTCCTTATAATTAACTAATCAAAATATCACACACTAAAAAAGCGTACAGTGTAATCATAACACATAAAACAAGTTTTTGTCAATTTCTTTAAAAAATTTTAATAATTATTCGAAGAAATCATTTTCTTGTATAGTTTCTTCTTCGTCACCCACTTCTTCGTAAACTCCCGTTATTTCCTCTTCGTAAGTATAATCGTCTTCCGGCTGCGCCGCACTGCTGTATGCGTAATATTCGTCAAGCGGCACAACCTGAGAATCAACATATACTCCAACTTGATTATTCAATCCTACGTCATAGACATATTGAGTTTGGGAATACGTATCGGAATCAGTATCGCTGCCGTCGGTTGATTTTTTTTCTTTGTCCGTATCAATAATATCTTCTTCGGGCGCAGCATCGTTAAGCGTACCATGCGTAACATACAAAACATCTGTAATTTCAAATTCTTGTATCATTTCTACTAAATTGGCTTCGAGATATTCCAAATCTACAACATATATTTCCTCAAACGAGCTTGTAAAAAACGGGGCAAGCGGTGTTCCGAAACTGTCTTTAACAATAATCAGCTTTCTGCCGTTTTTTACTTTGGACGTCATTTTTAGACAATAGTATCCGCCTTTAAAGTAAGAATCATAAAGATTATCGGGAACTTTCTCGAAAAATTTATCTTCCGTCAAATACTCAAACTCTTCGTCATAATAGTAAGTATTATATTTGCATTTCGGCTCATAGTAAACAAAATTATCCGGACATGCTTCTAAATCCGTTATGCCTTTTTCGTCAAGACCGGCATATAAATTACCGAAATATTTATCGCTGATTACTTTTTTTTCATACTGAGATATATCGGCATAATCTACGCCTGCAATTTTTGCAAACGCTTTTCCCGCATAGTACGCCCCCAATGATGTCCAGCGATTATCGGTTCGGTAATAAATTTCTTCGGCATTATGATTTCTCAAAATCGGCAATAAATTAACTTCTTTCACATTCACAAGCATATCACGCACATAAGTCATAACTTCTTCTTGACTTTTTATCTGCCAGCGTTCGTTAGCAGGACAGTAAAATTCACAGGCGGTCGGCACTATCATCGAATAAACATTTACCTTTGCTCCCAGTCTGTCCTTGATTGTATTAAGCTCATTGCCGTAAAATTCGGCGTAGCTCATGTCTGCGTCTTTGTCCAATATTTCCATTCCACGCTTTACGTCGTCTTGGTCGACAACCAATATTCCGTTTGACAAATAAGCTCTCGCTTTTTTTGTGTCATAATCCTTATGTTCCCCGATGTCAGGCTCTTCAACAGGGGTACTTTGAACAGCCGTATCGTTTGTCTGTACATTATCGGCAGTTTTTTCCTTGTCTTTACAAGCCGCTGCCGAAACAGCCATTAATAACGCCATAAACACTGCGCATATTTTTTTATTCATTATCCACTCTCCCCAAATTTCTCTATGTTTTTTACTCAATGCTTTTGAGAGATTCAACCATATCTATTTTCTTTATTTTAAAATACATAATGTAATTGACAATAGCCGCAAAAATTGCCGTAAGCAATGCCGCATACAAATAACTCTGCCAATGTATCGTTCTGCTGAACATAGTTTTGTTTATTTCTATGGTGAGAATAACAAATCTATGAAGTATAACGCCTAATCCCAATCCGCCTATTATGCCGCACAAGCTGAGTATAATATTTTCTCTGTACACAAAACCGCAGGTTTCGCTGTTATAAAATCCCAAAACTTTAATAGTAGCAATTTCACGAACTCTTTCGGCTATATTAATATTGGTAAGATTATAAAGAACAACAACTGCAAGCAAGCCTGCACTGATGATAAGCACTAAAATTACAGTATCTAAACTTCTGACTGTATCCTGAAATGTCGAAACGCTTCCACTTATAAATGATACCGCAGCTATGCCGCTGTTGTCAAGACATTTACTGCCAAGTATTGATTCGTTTTCCGCATTTACCTCTGTCATTTTACACATTATCATGTTAAATAACGGAGCTTTTCCATAAGTTTCTCTATAATAATCAGGGTCAATAATGACATAGTTATTAATATAATTTTCAGAAATTGCCGTTACTTTCACGGAATAATTTCTATGGTCATCTGCTAACGTAATAATATCTCCTGCTTTTATTGACAGCTTATCCGACATTTTTTCGGTAATTATTACTCCGTCTTTTTCAAGAGAAATCGCCGCTCCGCTCTTTCTGTCACGAGGATGTATCAATTCTTTCATGTCTTCTACGGACTGAGGCACAAACAAATAGATATCGTCCTGCATAGCCTTACCATTAGAAGTTTTCACTTCAATCGAAACTTGACGTTCCAGCATTGCAGCTTCTACAAGTTTATTGTCTTTGACAAAATCCAGCGTACTTTGTTTTTGATGAGCTGTTCCCTCTTCGTCAAGAATGGCTATCATATCGTAAGTATAAAGTTCTCCGAACTGTTTATCGGAAATTGAAGTTATCGAGTCTTTAAGTCCGAAACCTGTAAGAATAAGTGCCGTACACCCTGCAACTCCGATAACAGTCATAAAGAAACGCATTTTGTATCTTGCAATATTTCTTGCCGTTACCTTTGACGTAAAATTCATTCTGTCCCAAATAAAATGTATATGTTCCAGCAAAATCCGCTTGCCGATTTTTGGAGCTTTCGGACGCATAAGCTCCGAGGGCTTTTCTTTCAATGACTTTTGACAAGCATATAATGCAGTCAAAGCAGTACAGACAAATGCTGTCACTACGCCAATTAAAACAATCGGTATCGGCACAACCAGTTTCAGCGGAAGAAGTTCGTACATTATGCCATACGCATTATATATAACATATGGCAAAGTGAAAATGCCTACAACAATTCCAACAATACAGCCCACAAGCGCGGCGCTTGCAGCATAAAAAACATACTGACTCTTAATTGCTGCGTTGGAATATCCCAATGCTTTCAAAGTGCCTATTTCCGTACGCTTTTCCTCTACGTGACGTGTCAAAGTAGTCAAGCATACCAAAGCCGCAACCAACAAGAAAAACAACGGAAAAACTGCCGCTACTGCGTCAACTCTTGTCGTATCGTCAATCAATGACTGATATCCAGGATTGTCAATACGTGACATAAAATACCATTCGGGCGATTCCAGATTCTCCAATTTTTCTTTGGCTCGGTCAAGCTTTGCCTGAGCATCTCCTATTTTGTTTTCTGCTTCTTTCCTGTTTTTTTCGAGTTCGGCACGAGCGTCATCAAGCTTTTTCCGACCGTCAATTTTTTGTTTGTCAAGTTCTTTTCTGCCTTTCTCGTAATCTTCCTTAGCTTTTTTCAGCTGAGTTTCGCTGTCCCTGAGTTTTTGCTGTCCCTCTGCCTTTTTAGCTGAAAGTTCCTGCTGACCGTTAGCCAATTCGGTTTGACCCTGAGTAATTTGCTGCTGAGCGGCAGTGAACTGACTTTCGGCATTAAGTTTTTGAGCAGCCAATTCCGCCTTGCCGCTGTCGAGTTGAGCTTTTGCCTCGTCAAGCTGCCTTTTGGCGTCCTCAAGCTGTTGTTTAGGTTCGGCAGTCTGAGCGTTAAACTCGCTTACTGCATCGTCATAAGCTTTTTTGGCTTCGTCAACTTTCGCTTGACCGTCTTCGATACGCTTATTTTCCCTGTCTATAATATCTTGATTTGTTTTTTTAAGACGTTCGTTTACGGCAATTTCTCCGCGGATATTTACACGCTGTAACAAGTACTCGGAAGATTCAAGCTTACTGTTTAATTTTTCATTTTGTGAGTTAATATTATTAATTGCATTTTGACTGCTTTCAATTATTTTTTCACAAGCCGGCTTTGTAATATTTTCAAACTTATTTTTTTCGGTATCGTATGACGTTTTCAAAGCCGCTATGCCTATTTTTGCAGGCAAAATTTGGTTGTTAAACTCTGAAAGTCCCTCATTATAAGCCGCAAGTCCGCTGTTATATTCTCTTTCGCCTTTATTTAATTCTTTTTCGGCTTCACGAATTTTTTTCTGATACTCTGATTTTGCAGCGTTTAATTGTTCCTGAGCAGATTTTAACTGTTCTTTTGAATCGTCAATCTTTTTTTGACCGTCCGCAATGCCTTTATCCAAATCTTTCCAGCCTTGTTCTATATCTTTTTCACCCTGAGCAATTTGTTTTTGAGCATCGTCAAGTTTTTTTTCGGCATCGTTAATTTTATCGTCATATTCTTTTTGACCGTCATTAATTTTCTTTTCCGCATCAGATAATTCTTTTTGAGCTTTATCTTTTTCGCTGTCAAGTTCTTCTTGAGCGTTGTTAAGTTTTTGTCTTGCGTCTTCAAGGTATTCTTTATCAAAATCCTTTGCTCTTTCAGTTCCAAGTTCTTTAAACTGCGGTTCAAGTTCGTCAATCAGATTATCAAACTCTTTATTTATGGTACCGTCTAAATTTTGAGAATAATCCGTAAGCACATACATTTGAGTATATCTTTCGGATAAAAATTCTTCGGGGCAAATAAGCCCGAACATATGAATACTGCCGTTGCCTATGTTAGTAGTTCCTCGGTCAAAGCTTACGTATAGCGGTGACTGGACAAAGCCTACGACAGTAAATTCGATATTCTCCAAAATATCCTTCGTATCATCGCCGTTTACTTTCGATTCAACCGTAAACTTATCGCCAATCTGATAATTACCGCTGTTAAAATTAGCGTTTTCCAAAACAATTTCGCCTTTTTTTTCGGGAAGTCTGCCAGCCTTGACAATAGGCTGATTTATCGCAATTCCGTTTTCATCGGCAGTAGGAACGGAATACAGCCTTATAACTCTGCCCGTGCCGTCGTCACCCATGATGACATCGCTGTAATAAGACGGCATAACACTGCGGACATGAGGAAGTTTTTTTATTTCCTCCGTATCCTTATCACTGAATCCAACGGTTGAGAGCAGTCTGATATCCATTAAATTATTATTTTTATAATACTCTTCCGCTGTTTCATTCATCGAGGGACTTGTCGCCTTTACTCCTGTAAAGAAGCCTACGCCTAAAGCCACAATCAGCATAATAGAAATATACCGAGCCTTAGTTTTAGCGATATCCCTTATCACATTATTCCACATCATCTTCTCCTTTTTAAACACGTGCAGCAAGCTTGCTTGCTACACCACTCTATAAACCCCGACCATAAGTTTATTGTTGACATGATAATCGTAACAATAAGTTTAATTATATATTGCCTATATGAAAGCGAATAAAGTTTCCTCTTGAATGCCTCCCCTCAAGGGGAGGTGTCAGTTTTCGCAGAAAACTGACGGAGGGGTTGTATCCAGCGGGCGTTGCCCGCTTGTATTCGGCGAGCGTTGCTCGCTGCCCGCTACCATTCGATAAATGATATGTCGGTGGGGTCGGGGTTTATAAAATTATCAACCACTTTTCCGCTCTTCATGCGAATTACTCTGTCTGCCATTGGGGTGATTGCTTGATTGTGAGTAATAAGCACTACCGTCATTCCCTCGTTACGGCAAGTGTCTTGAAGCAACTGCAAAATCTGCTTGCCCGTCTGATAATCCAATGCTCCCGTAGGCTCGTCACATAACAATAACTTTGGGTTCTTTGCCAATGCCCTCGCTATTGATACCCTCTGCTGCTCACCGCCCGACAACTGCGACGGAAAATTGTTTAACCTCTCTCCTAATCCCACGCTGTTTAATACTTCTAAAGCATCTTTATGATACTTGCAAATTTGTGACGCAAGCTCTACATTCTCCTTTGCTGTTAAGTTAGGCACTAAATTGTAAAACTGAAATACAAATCCTATGTCATATCTGCGGTATGTCGTAAGTTCTTTATCGTCCATTTTGCTTATATTGCTGCCGCCAACATATATTTCTCCCTCATCGCAATTATCCATTCCGCCCAAAATATTTAAAACCGTTGTTTTTCCTGCTCCGCTGCTCCCAACTATTACCGCAAACTCTCCCTGCTCTATCTCAAAAGATATTCCGTCAACTGCCGTTATTGTAACTTCCCCCATTCTATACCTTTTATATACGTTCTTGAAATCTACAAAACTACTCATTATAATTATCCTTCTGTTTTTCTCAACTCTCAATTAAACGAAAAGTTATCGGCTCTTCCGTTCCAATACTGCATACGGCAAGCATATATTCTCCCAAATCTTTTACATAATAAATACCCGATTGGTTGGAAATTTTTCCCTGAATTTCTCCTCGAAATCCTTTTAGGCTGAAATTTATGTTCCTCATCGGAAAACTCATTCCTTTTCCTATAGCCTTAATATAACTCTCCTTTAATGCCCAAAGAGTGATAAACGCTCTGTCTTTATCGGGGCTTTTATCAATAAAGTTTCTTTCTTCTTCATTAAAAAGCTTGCCAATTAATCCCTCTTTAATCGGTCTTATATGCTGTACATCTATGCCAACTTCATTTTTTGAAACTGCTGCCGCCACGTAATTTCCGCTGTGACTAATATTAAAAAATAAATTATCTGTTCTGTCAAAATAAGGCTTTCCGTATTTCCCCGTACAAATTACTAAATTATTCATATCTATACTAAATTCATTATTTAACGCCAAACTCAGCAGCTCTCGTCCATGTTCTTTTTCTGCCTGCCTTTTTTGAGGCTTGCTAAGTTCGAAATAATCATACTTCTTTAAGTAAATATAAACCAATTCTTACACCCCCGACTTACTGTCTTCGGGCAATTCGGGTGTTACGTAAACCGTCCTATTCTTAACAAAAACCACCATGCCCGGTTTTGCTCCCTGCGGCTTGCTAACATTTTTTATTCGCGTATAGTCAACAGGCACTTGCGAACCGTCTTTCGCTTTGCTGTGATATGCGGCAATTTTAGCAGCCTGTAAAATCGCTTCTTCTGTCGGCTCTCTGCCGCTTGTAACAAGTATTGTGTGCGAACCCGGAATATTTTTCGTATGAAACCATATGTCATTATTATTTGCCGTCTTTAAGGTGAGAGTATCATTTTGTCTGTTGTTTCTGCCCACAAGCACCTCGAATCCGTCCGAAACTTCAAATCTAAGCGGCGGCAAAGGCTTTTGCTCCTTTGACTTGCCCTTTCCTTTAGGTGCTTTAAGATATCCCGTCTGAATAAGCTCCGAACGGATTTCTGCCAATTCACGCTCACTTTCCGCACGGCTGAGCGAATCAAAAACATTGTCTATATATTGCAGTTCCTGCTCCGCAAGCATTATTTGTTCGGTAAGAATTTGCTCCGCTGTCTTTGCCTTGCGATAATCTTTATAATATTTTTGAGCATTCTGAGAAGCACTTTTTGTGGGGTCAAGCTTTATCCTTACAACAGGCATTCCGTCCTCGTAAAAATTTTCTAAATCCACATAAGGAGAACTCTTTTCTATTCTATATAAATTAGCCTGCAGTATATCGCCGTAAATTCTTAATGTTTCTCTGTCGGCACATTGTTTAAGCTCCGCCCTTTGTGTGTTTATTTTTCTTGAAATGCGTTCGCTTGCAGTAGTAAGAAGTTTCAAAATATCTTGTGCCTTTACTTTCATTCTGTCGGCACGGTCACGCTCCATATAAAAATTATCAAGAAGTTCCGAAAAAATTTCGGCTCTCGTCACATTCATAGCAAAACCATACTGCGTTATACCCATGAAAGAAATATCCTTTGGCTTGCCTTTAGGCTCTGAAATACAATAAGGTACTCCCTCTACACTGCGTACCGCATTAGTCAGTTTTGTAATATAATAATCAAGACGTTTTTTATACTGAGAGTTAATCTCGTCAGTATATAAATCTCGTCCGCTTGTAATTAAATACTCCAATTCACGGCAAATAATCGGAGATACTCCCTGTACAACTCTGAGTATGGATTTGTTAAGCTTTTCAGGCGGTTCGGAATTAACTATCGCCTCAACAATCTTTTGCGGTTCGTTTGTCAGCATGCTTAATTTGTTTTGCGAGGGCGGAAGTTCGTACTTCATGCCCGGAAGCACAAGCCTTTGAGTTGTCATTGTCGGGTCAACTCGCTTTAATGCGTCTATAATTATTCCGTTTTCGTCAATAAAAATAACATTGCTGTATTTGCCCATAATCTCAACGGCAAGCGTCAATTTCACGGAATCCCCCAATTCGTTTACAGCGTCAAAGTCAATCAACACTATTCGCTCCAAATCGGGCTGACGCACATCGCTTATTCTTGCTCCGCAAAGCTTTTTGCGAAGAAGCATGCACAACATCGGCGGCGCTGCAGGATTTTCGGGAACATTTACAGTGAAATTAATCCTCGGCGAATTTGCCCTTGCAGAAATAAGCAGCTTTTTATTTCCGCTCATTGTCCTTACGGATAAAATTATTTCGTCACGGTTGGGCTGGTGAATCTGAGAAACACGAGCCTCTTTTAAATCTTTTTTTAATTCTTCAGTCAAAAAATGTACAAACACACCGTCCAATGCCATTGTTAAAAACTCCCTTCGGGAAATAGAATCACTGCTATTATACAATAAAAGAATGAATATTTCTACAGTTAAAAAAATTTTTTTGTAAATAAAAAACCTCCGAATTTATTTTTTTATTTTCGGAGGGCATTTTTTATTTTTATTCTATTGTATTGTTGCGAACATCATATTTGACACGTCGGATTGCCGCTTTAGCTTTTTTCATAGGGTGATTAATTCTAAAAGGAACAGCGCAGATGATACCCAATAAAGTTCCAATTCCATAAGATATATGAAGAGTTGGAAACATAAAAAACAGCAGAAGCTTTGTTTTGTTATAGCCGCCGAAATTCAAAGCGCTTATCGTAATAGAGATATCAAACAACAAATATGCCGTAATTAACGCAATCAGCAGCCATGCCATGCCTTTTGCGGCAAGTATTGCCGTTATAATAATTCCTGCGACTAAACAAAACGGAGCAAAGTGCATTACCGACAAACACATCGGAGAAATGAACAAGGTTAAGCCTATCCATAAACCGTTTGAGAATTTTTGCTTAATCATTCCGCTAAAAGAAGCTCGCATATATTGATTTGAACTTATGTTTGGACAACAGGCAAATTTGTATCCTGCTTTTCTCATACGGTAATGAAGTTCATTATCTTCGGTTCTGCCCAAGTATTCGTTAAATCCGCCGACTTTTGCAAAGACTTCACGTTTATACGCTGCATGAAAAAGAGAAGACAAATATTCTTTTTTTTCATGTTTTCTGCGGTAACCCATTATGGAACTGCCGAATAAACATTCTTCCGCCGCAAGCAAAGTAGTACTCCACGGAGTTTTTCTCTGAGTTATGCAAGGTCTGCCGCCGCCGACAATACATTCTCCTTTTTCTATTTCGGCAACACATTCAGAAATATAATTATGAGGTATTCTCGCATGAGCGTCTATGCGAATTATTAAATCTCCCATAGCGTTGCTTAGAGCAGTATTCCAACCATGAGCCTGATTTGATTTTTCCTGACTGCGAATACAAATTCGTAAAAAGTCATCATTAATATTGGCAAATGAAGAAAACAGTGCCGGCGTTGTATCGGTAGAACCGTTATTCACAAAAATAAGCTCGGTGAGTTCGTGCGGGTAAGTTTGCTTTGCAATGTCGTCAAGTAAACCTCTAATAAGATTTTCTTCATTATATGCTATCACGCAAAGAGAAACCGTCATAGATTATCAGTCGCTCCTCCCTTTTCGAGGGTAACGGCTGACTTGACTTCCGCTTTGTTTTCTTCGGCAGAAGTTTCCGTTGTTATCGAGGAATCATTAAGAACCGGTTCGGGAGCGTTTTGAGTTTTTAAAGCTTCGTCACTTTCTTCGTACTGCCGAATCAAATATTTAATCGATACCATATACGAACAAGTCATATATGGGTACACATAGAATATAGGAACTACAAAAAAGCAAAGGAGAAGCCACGGTATAAACGAACAAGTAAGACGAATAAGTTTTCCTGTGTTTTTCTTTGCTATAATTGCCCCTGTTTTAACAGCGTCCGCAGCGTCATATCCTTTATACGAAAATAATACAACCGAAAAAGCAAAGCGATGAATAATTAAAAAGGAGATAATTAACCCAATAACGGCGGCGGCAATTCCAATGCTTTTAAATAAGTCGCTGTCATATCCGAAACTGATTATTCCCAAAGCAATAAATTCGCAAAGAATAAAAATCCCCACAGATTTCATAATAATCTCAGTCATAAATTTAACGGCTTTTTTGTATTGGGTTTTTGTTTCAAAAAAGCAGAACAAATCAGCCGGGTCGGGTTTAGAACCGTTGGCAATGTCTGAAAATATTTTTATAAATCCGTTAAACAAGGGAGAAAGCAACAATGCTCCTACGACTGCAAGAATATGAAAAAGGACAAAGAAAGATGCTTTAGTTGGCTCTTTTGAGAACACTTCGGTTATTTTATCGGTTTCGCCAATAACCGAATAGGCTATCTCAAGCAGCAGCAATATAAAAATGGGCAGAAAAAGCAAAACAAAAATGCTAAATATCGCTAACGGCCAATTCAATGTTAAATGTTTTTTTGCTTCATTTTTTACAAATTTTTCAGCATTCATTTTGTAATCACTCCTCGCTGTTTTTCAATGTTAAATGTTTTTTAGCTTCATTTTTTACAAATTTTTCAGCATTCATTTTGTAATCACTCCTCGCTGTTTTTAAAAATCATCATTTGATACATGGCTTCCACACAAATCCTGAAATGTCGGAAAAAATTGTCCTCATCAAGAGATTCGTCCGTATTGTGTATTCTCGAATCGTCATTTTCAAATACGGGTCCGAAAGCAACGCCCTTTCCGCACAGCATACGAGCATAAGTGCCTCCGCCTGTCGTAAACATTTTAGGCTCTTCATTCATAACATTTGCATACGCTTTTTTCAAAATGCGGACAATGTCGGTACTTTCGTCAAGAAAAAGCGGTTTTTCGCTGTCGAGTACTTTTACGGTTAGTCCCTCTCGGTCGGCATTCTTTTGAATTTGTGTGAGAATTTTTTCTTCCGTAAAAGATACGGGATATCTGATATCAAACACTGCTTTGGCTTCGCTTTCTATTATAGAAACTCGGCTGAGCGTCAGCGTCAAATCTCCCGATATGTCATCTTTCATTTTGATACCCATTGACAGACCGTTTGTTTCCATTCCAACGCAAAAATCAATGAAAGAACATAAACTTCCAGTTGCTTCGTATCCCAAAGCCGTACAAATTAATTTTATCAAGGCAGCGGCTGCATTAAATCCTTTTTCAGGTTCGCACGCATGAGCCGCTAAACCTCTTGAAGTAATTTTTAATCCGTCAATAGTGAAAGTAAGCTCAAAATTTCCTTTTCTTCCGTCTGCAAGGCGTTGGAGAATAGTTTCTTCATATTCGCTGCAGTCAACCAAAGCATAGGCAGTATCGGGAACAACGTTATTTGCAGTGCCTGCATAGAACTGAGTAAGAGTTGTATTATCGGATATGGGAGAAGATATTTCCAAATGCAAAATTCCTTTTTCTGCTTTGCAAATACCGTATTCGGAATCGGGCGTAAAACTCAAATCGGGAACAGGCGATTGCTGAAAATATGTTGTCATATCTTTCATGCCTATTTCTTCGGAAGTTCCGAAAATAACACGAACTTTATTTCCTTTTATACCGCATTCTTTCAAAGCTCGCAGACAGTACAAAGCGGCAAGGGCAGGACCTTTGTCATCTGCTAAGCCTCTGCCGTAAAGTCTGCCGTTTTTTCTTGTGAGAGCAAACGGTTCGCACGACCAATCGTTTCTTGAAGCCGGAACAACGTCCAAATGCGTCAGCACGCCGCATAAAAGTTCGCCGTAGCCATATTCCGCATGACCGGCAATTCCGTCAATGTTTTTTGTTTTAAGACCAAAACTCTCTGCTTTTTGAAGTATCCAATCAAGAGCCTGAGAGGTAATTTCGCTGCCTTCTGCCGAAACCGATTTTATACTTAGCAGTTCGTTCAAATCTTTTAAAAATTCTTCTTTGTAATTTTGAATTATTTCATTAAAATTAAAATTGTTCATATATATTTCCTCTTTTGTATTCAAAAGTCTGCTGTTAACGCACGGGGCTGAATCATTTGTAAGGGCTTGCCCTTACAAATCCCCCTCTTTTCAAGAAAAGAGGGGGCGACAGGCAAAGCCTGTCGGATTCAGCCCCTGTTGTGTTTTTTCAGGGTAGTTAATCATCGTTATCACTCAATGGAGTTTCAGGCATAGAATCAGTATCGGATACAGTATTTTGAGTTTCTGTTCCAATTTTGTTCTCTGTTGTTTCTGTATATTCTTGATTATTTACGGCGGTAGTTTCCGACTTAGAGAACGTAGGTTTAAGGCTCATTGCATTCTTAGCAACCACTAAATTTTTATACTTTTCACCTAATTCATCGGCAGAACCAAATGCGGAAACCTTATATTTCTTTTTCATTTTCAAATGAGGTCTGATTTTATTTTTCTTAAACGAATAGTACATATATGCAGCATAAAGCAATATCGACGACACAGTAATTAATATGCCCTCGTCAAGTCCGGGGACTTTATAGTTGAATACAATGCTGTTTGTTTCGCCGGCAGACACTTTTACAGCCATAAAACCTATGTCTACTTTTTCGATATCGGCAGCCATTCCGTTAACTGTTGCCGACCAGCCTTTTTCATATGGAACGCTGAAAAATACAAGTCTGTCCTGACCTTCGGGGCAGTCAATCATCGCTTCAAACGAACCGTTGCCGTATTTGAAGTCCATGCAGGTATTTTTATTTAAAATGCGGCAATCAGACTTAAAAGAGGCAGGGTCATAACTAAGGCGGGATATGTCGGTAATATGTGTCATTAAGCCACCGTATTTTTCAGCTTGTTCATCTGTAAGAACCATAGCTTTAAGCAGGAGCAAATGGCGATCATCTTCCGAACATTCGTAATATTGATCTTCGGTGATATAGCTGTCAAAATAAAAGCCATAGGGAATAAAGTTTTTATTTTCATATATTTTGAAACCGTCCTGAGTGTTCACATAAGAATAGCCGGGCATTCTTGTTTTGCCCTCGTCGTTTTCAAAATGGTCATCGTCATAAGCGTAGTCAAACACATACTTAACAGACAAAAGGCTTCTCAATCCGTAGTATTTAAATTCAGGGCGTGACGCTACATCTCTTGTAACGCCTACCGAGGGATAGAAGTCGTATAAAGAACCCGGAACTATACTATGGAAAGCCTGAATGTTTGGAATTTGCCAAAACATTCCGATATTGTCCATAGTTTCATAGAAATCACTTCTTACTGTTTGCAAATCGTCGTCGAGTTCAATTTTTTCTTCCTGTTCTATTACAGCCGGAATGATAAAATTCTTAACGTCATAACTGTGACTTCTTCCTAATCCAATAATATATGCGGAATATAGAATTATTACAACGCCTAAGCAAGCAGCGGCTTTTGGATAAAAAGTATTTTTATTTATATGTCTGGAGCGTACGATTAAGGTTGTAAGAGCAATGGAGAACATAGCGATTGCAACATAAATCCAGAATCTGTCGGGATATTTTTCCAAACCTACAGAGTCCATAACTTTTTCGGAAGTTTCTTCATTTCCGTTTGGCATTAAGCCTATGCCCACAGCGATAAACAGGGTGATAAGAGAAGCTGTTCTTATTGCTTTTTTCCATTCTGTGCGTGAGTTTTCAATAGCAAGAACAGTTGCAAGGCTCATCATCAAAGTAAGCATATAGAACCATCTTGCGTAATAGGTCATGACGAACAGTTGGAAAATGCTGTTCAATACGGGAATCATAGTGCAAAGGAACAAGAAAGGCAAAAGTTTTTTAAGCCAGTTTTTACTTCCCGACTGTAAAAAAGCAATTACGCCTGTCATGCCGAACATAGGCAGCCATGCGGCGACAGACGCCCATTTCGAGTTTGAATCGGGAGTAAAGTTAGGTCTTGCCGGAATATCGGGCGGGAAAAATAAAGAAGTAATTATATGCAAATATCTTTGTTCGGAACCGTAGAGCAAAGCTCCGTAGCCTTGGGGAAAGTCGTCAAGCCGCGGATTTTGAATAATATACAAAATTGTGGGCAGCAATAAAATTGCGGAAGCTGTAAAACCTACGATTACTTCGAAAGCAAGCGGAAAAAAATCTTTTAACCGCAGTTTCCACGAACCAAGATAAACTTTAAGCAGCCAATAAATTATAACAAAAACAACCATTCCGGCAAAGAAGTAATAATTCATAATGCAGCTTGCAAAGACAGCCAAAGCCACAACGCCTCTTCGCTTGTGGTACATATAATCGTCTATTGCGGCTAACAAAAGCGGAAATATAACAATAGCTTCATGAAAGTGGTTAAAAAACACGTTATAGACCGAAAATCCCGAAAAAGCATACATTAAACCGCCCAATACCGCCGTACTTTTGTGTCGGGCATATCGTCTTAGATAAATATAGCCTGTCAGAGATGCAGTTCCAAACTTAAGTATTAACAGAGGACCCATTAAATACGGAACAAACTTGCTTGGAAAAGGAATTGTCAGCCAAAAGAAAGGGCTGCCCAACAGATAAAAAGTGTACGAGCCAATGACGCTTGAACCCAAATCGGTAGTGTACGACCATTTCAACTCGCCGCTTCGCACTGCGTCATGAATCATCTGATAGAAAGGAATTTGCTGTACATTAAAATCTCCGTAATAAATAAAGTAACCTTTCCCCATAACTATATATGGGATAAAGAACGCAGCGGAAAAAAACAGACCCAACAAAAAAGCCTTGTACCAGTAATGACGGTTTTTCGTTGAGGTTTCTAATCTATTTCCCATTGTTATAAAACCTCCGTATCAAACTGTTTTCTTTGAATAGTCAATGATAATATAATATCACATAAAAGTTATTATACCATAACTTTTTGTAAAATTCATCATGTTTTACAAAAATTTACAAAATAAACTTTCACAAAAATAGCAGTATTGCATTTTATAAAAATAGTCAAAGTATGTTACGCCCGATTTTGGCAATAATAATATTAATAGCAAATTAGTGACCAAAGAAAGGCGGCAATAATTGTGCAGTACAATAAAGTGGAAATTTGCGGCGTTAATACGTCAAAATTAAAAGTTCTTAAAGAGAGTGAAAAAAAAGAGCTGCTTTCCATTGTGAAACATGGCACACCCGAAGAACGAGCGAAAGCAAGGGAAGAATTAATAAACGGCAATCTTCGTCTTGTGCTGAGCGTTATTCAAAAATTTGCAAACAGAGGTGAAAATCCCGATGATTTGTTTCAAGTAGGCTGTATAGGCCTTATAAAGGCGATAGATAATTTTGACGATTCCCTTGACGTTCGTTTTTCAACGTATGGTGTGCCGATGATTATAGGAGAAGTAAGACGCTATCTGCGTGATAATAATTATATACGCGTGAGCCGAAGTATTAGAGATACTGCTTATCGTGCAATGCAGGCAAAAGAAGAATTGCAGAATAAACTTGACCGAGAGCCTACGATTGAAGAAATCGCCCGAGAACTTGATATTCCAAAGGAAAGCGTAGTAATTGCCCTTGAAGCTATTGTCGAACCGGTATCGCTTTACGAACCTGTTTTTTCGGACGGCGGAGATACCGTTTATGTTATGGATCAAATAAGCGATAAAAGCAGCGACGTTAACTGGCTTGAAGAACTTTCGATTAAAGAGGCTATGGAAAATCTTTCCGAGCGTGAAAAGAAAATTCTTTCGCTTAGATTTTATATTGGCAAAACTCAAATGGAAGTTGCGTCCGAGATAGGCATTTCGCAAGCTCAAGTAAGCCGTATTGAAAAAGGAGCGTTGGAGCGTATCAAAAAAAGCTGCCGATAAACCGAACAATGAGCAATGAGCAATAACAAAAGGCTGTTCGTTCTTTAATCAAAGAGCGAACAGCCTTATTTATTTTTTACGGAATTTTGACTGCAAAGCCATAATGCTTACAACGACGATATTTATAAACGCAAGCAATCTCATATTGCCAAAAAGGTGGCTCATGTCATAAACTAATTGTATACTTGTGGGAAGTTCGGGGTCGACAAAAATATCAATTTCTTTTCCTACAAAGCTGCCTGAAACAGCTTTTGTAACGCCGCTGTAGTCTTTGTCTTTATAATGATATGTAAGAACCATTTGTTTTTGACCGTCTTCTATTTTCAATTCGGATACGGAAGCAGTTACACGGTCAAACATGTCAAACTGACGAATAAAAAATTTCGGAAAGAGAATTGTTATAATAATTACGCCAACCCATGATATAATCCAAAACGAAAGAGCCTCTTTTGAAAGATTGAATTTCTTTTTTGTACTGTCAGTTTTATTTTGATTCATGGTATATCACCCTATTCATAAGAGTTTGTCTAAAATTTCAAACAAGCTCTAAATAATAATTTATTGTTATTTGTGATATTTTGTTCCCGAATTAATACAAAACGCTCTATAAATCTGTTCGCAAACCATAACTCTTGCCAACTGATGAGGAAAAGTCATTTCGGACATAGACAGCCTATAATCGGCTTTTTTCTTAACCTCGTCCGAAAGTCCCCAGCTTCCTCCGATAACAAAAGCCAAACTGCTCTTTCCGCTAATCGCCATATTGCTAAAATATTCCGCAAATTTTTCGGAACCCATTTGCTTGCCCTCAATGCACATTGCCATAACGGACATACTTGAATCAATCTTGGACAATATCCGCTTGCCCTCGCATTCAAGTATATGACTGATTTGCGAACTATTGGGATTATCGGATATTTTTTCTTCGTCAACTTCAATCACTTCAAACTTACAGAGTGTCCTCAATCTTTTGGCATATTCGGACACAGCGTCTTTTAAGTATTTTTCTTTTAGCTTTCCAACGCAAATTATTGTTACTTTTTGCATATACACACCGTTTTATAATCTTTTCTTTCTTAAATAAGAGCCTGCCGGAACAGGAAAATCAGTTTTTAAGAAAAGCCTTTCCATAGCGTGAGGAGCAGACGATACAAACTCGCCTTTCTCGTTTTTGAGTTCAAGAACATTTACCTCAAAAGAATGTCCCCCCGGCGGAAGAACATCAAGCGTATCACCAACAAAGAATTTGTTTCTTTGAGTGATGATTTGACCGTCAATATTTTCTTGTTCGCAAACGGCAACAACGTCATACTCTCTGATATAACCGCCGTTGCCTGTTACCTGCCCCGGCTCATGTCCAAAGAAAAAGCCTGTGTTATATTCTCTATGACTTACTTTGTTAACTTCTTCTTTAATCCAAGGCGCAAGAGTGTAATTATCTTTTCCCATGCGAATATAATCTTTGACTGCGTTGCTGTAAGCGTTTGTGATTACGGAAGTATAGTAAGCCGATTTAGCTCTGCCCTCTATTTTCAGACTTGTTACTCCTGCTTCGAGTAATTCCGGAATATGTTCAATCATGCACAAATCTCTGGAATTATACAAAAATGTTCCGCTTTCATTTTCTTCAACGGGAAAATATTGTCCCTCTCGATTTTCTTCGTAAAGATGATACTTCCAACGGCATGGCTGAGCGCAATCTCCTCGATTTGCGTCACGTCCCGTCATATAGCTTGAAATCAGACATCTTCCCGAAAAAGACACGCACATCGCTCCATGCACAAAAACTTCTATTTCAAGGTCTTCGGGAATATTTGCCCTTATTACGGAAATTTCATCTATTGGCAGTTCTCTCGCAAGCACAACTCGCCTTGCTCCCATTTTGTACAAAGTATTTGCGGTAACGTAGTTTACAATGCCGGCTTGTGTCGATATGTGAATTTCAACATTCGGAGCATATTTTTTGGCAAGCTCCATTACGCCTAAATCGGCAATTATAAAAGCGTCTGCCCCAAACCCTGCGGCAGTTTTTAAAAAATCGGGAAGTTTTTCAATTTCAGAATTTCTCGGCAAAGTATTGCAGGTTATATATACCTTTACTCCGTGTTCATGAGCGTAAGCAATGCCCTTTTCCAAATTTTTGTTATTGAAATTTTTCGAGGCAGTTCTCATTCCAAACTGCTCTCCTGCCAAATAAACTGCGTCCGCTCCAAAATTCACAGCCGACATCAAGCACTCGATATCGCCTGCCGGTGACAGAACCTCATATTTTTTATTCATCGTAATATTTTCCCTTCATACCATAGTTAAGCATATGAAACAGTGACATCTCCTTTTTTAAAGAGATGTCACAATTTTTATTTAAGTCCTGCCAAACTCATATTATAGTTATGGTCTGCCATAGTAGACGCATAATAAGGAACTGCCTCGCTGTCTTCCGTAGCAGCCTTATGACAGAAGAAGTAATACGTTGTGCTGTCAGGATACAACGCCGCTTGAATAGCCTCCATACCGGGATTGCAGTCAGGACCCGCCGGCAAGCCTTTTATTTTATACGTGTTATAACTACTCTCAAAATTTTGGGGAGCAGTGTTTTTCTTGTACGGATAATAAATAGTTGGGTCGGAACCTAACGTGCTGTTAATATTCTCGCCAAACTCCGTATATCCGTCATTCTTTAAAGTAGCTAAACGATTATGGAAAATTGAAGAAATTACATACATATCTTCCTTACTTGCGGCTTCCGCCTGAATCATAGACGCTATAATCATAACTTCGTCCATGCTCATTCCCTGCTTTTTGGCCTGTTCTTCAACCGTGAGCTTTTCATAACGCTTAACTTTTTTCTTATTCTTATCTGTATCGGGTTCGCCGTATTCATTATAAGTTTCATCAGATTTATCGTCTTTAATTTCTATACGCTGCTTAGTATAATAAATACGTGCTTCGTAGTTGTTTAAAAAACGATATATTGTAGTTTTAGCATTTTCACCCTGATAAAATTCATACGTATCGGGGAAAAGATAGCCCTCAAGCTTATAATAAGTTCCCGAAACATTTTTTCTGCCTTCTTTAAGGAACGTAAAGTCTTCGTCAAATGTATCCGAGTTGCAAAGCTGCAAAAACAACTCCTTGTTGCAAACGCCGTTGTCACCCAATTTGTCGGCAATTTCAAGCACAGTCATACCTTCGGTGAACTGTAAACTAACGGTGTCAACACGATTGGAGTTACTCTGCAAGTAGTTGATAATCGCTTCATAGTCCATATCGTTGCTCATTTCATAAGAACCTTTGTTGAAATGGTCGCCGTGTTTTGTTACTTTGGAGTAGAACTTGAAATAGCCCTCGTTTCCGATAACTCCGTTATCGTACAGAATTTGAGAAACTTCTTCCAAATCCGCATTTTCGGGAATCTTTACTATAATTTCCTCTTGCTCTCCTCTGTTTCTCCCCAACAAATCGTTAATTCCGACAAGTAAAAACTCTGCCAGAAAAACTCCCAGTATAATAACAAGTACGCCCCATACTACTCTGAATACACAGCCGTTTTTCTTGGCTTTTCTCTTTTTGCGTCTGCGTTCCTCTTTTAAAGCTGCTCTTCGGCGTTTTTCCTGTTCACGCTCGGACAATTCTTCTTCGTCTTCGGAAGTTCTTCTTGACGGCACGGAAAAATTCTCAAAACTATCTTCTTTAACGGCAGAATCTTCATACTCGTCGGGAAAGATAATATCGGTATCATCGTCATCATCTATATCGGAGATATTAAGATTAAAGTTTTCAACTTTTTTCTTTCTGTTGGTGTTGAATCTTTTTTGAAGTTCATCGTTAGAATTTAATTCATCACTCATGCAAACGTACCCTTTCTTTGATTGATTGCTTTTCCTGTCACCGCTTAGCAGTTTTTCTGATATATCTGTCTGTGACAATCATGTCAACCGGACGGTCATACTTTCCGTGCGGAAGTTTCCACTTTATACAGTTGCTGTAACATAAACCCACAGTTTCTCCGCCGAACTTTGCCAAAAAGCGGTCGTAATATCCCTTGCCGTAACCTAACCGATAACCCTCGGCGTCATAGCTTAAACCCGGAACAATACATAATCCCTTTGAAAAATCGGTTACTTTTTCGCATCTTTCGCTTATCGGCTCCATAACGCCAAATGCCCCTTCTTCCAAATCGTCCATACTTGAAATGAAATAGAACTCCATTTCTCTGTTGCTTTGTATGCACTTCGGAACAGCTACTTTTTTGCCGTTCGCCCATGCTGCACGTATAATTGCGTAAGTATCAACTTCTATGTCTTTTGAAACATATGTAAAAATCACACTGCATTTAAAATATTGACGCAATGAAAGAAATCGGCTTTGAATTTCCGAATCCATGCTCAGCTTGACATTTTCGGGCATACTGTTTCGCTTGCTTTTAAAGTCGCTGCGAAGGTCGGACTTAACTTCTCTGATATCATTATTATTTACCGGCATTGCATAGACTTCCTTGTATTTTCAGAAATTTCAGTTCCGCAAAGATTTGCTGCAATCAGCAAGCCAAACTCAACGGCTGCTCCGGGACCTTTGCCCGTAATAAATCTGCCGTCCTGAAAAGTAGCGTCCTTTACAGCTTTTGCACCGTATAAATCTTTCTCAAATCCCGGATAACAAGTTGCTTTTTTACCCTCAAGCAAATTCTTATGTCCCAATATAGACGGCGCCGCGCAAATTGCGCAAACAAATAAATCATTCTGCGCCGCATAATCAATATATTCCTGAACAACCTTAGATTTTTCAAGGTTCAATGTGCCGGGCATACCTCCCGGAAGAACAACAGCTTCCAAATTATCTTTCTTTACGTCGGTATCGGCAATATCTGCCGTTACGGTTATTCCGTGCGAGCCAACAATCTGCTTGCCGCCTACGCCTACCGTATTTACTTCAACGTTACATCTGCGTAATACGTCAACTACTGCCAATGCCTCAATTTCTTCAAAGCCCTCTGCTAAGAATACATATACCATTTCAACTCCGCCTTTCTTTTTAACAATAAGTTTATCAATATTTTAATAATCACAATATTTTATCTGCAATATTTATTATATCGGCAGCAATATCATCAATGCTGCGGGGATTTTTTCCGTCGTCACACTTCACAATTTTCCAATCAAGCTTTTGCGCCGCATATAACGCAACATTACGGCATTGCTTTAAAAAAGCAACGCTGCTTTCATGAATATCCTTTTTGCTTTCGTCACCGCCGTAGCGTTCGGACAACAGCTTTTGCGACACATCGACAGACATATCAAGATAAATAACTAAATCGGGTTTTGGTATGCCTAACTTGACATATTCAAAATCCTCAGCCCACTCAATAAAAGCGTCACGCTCTTCAACAGGCAGCTTTCCCGATTGATACACAATATTTGACGCAGCATATCTGTCGGCAATTAGAAGTTCACCCGAGTTATATTCTTTCTGCCACTTTTTTAAAAAAGACACACATCTGTCAACTGCATAAAAAGATGAGGCGGCATAAGCGTTAACTCCATTGGGAGCGGAAGAAAACTCTCCGTTAAGGTACATTTTCACCGCAGAAGATGCCGGACTGTCATAATCAGGGAAACTAAGTTTTTTGTAGGATATGCCTTTTTTCTCTATATAACTGCAAAGAAGAGCAGTTTGAGTAGCTTTTCCGCTGCCGTCAAGTCCCTCAATAACAATTAGTTTTCCACTCAACGCAAAAATCATTCCTTTAACTTTAAAATTTAGTTTTTAAATTATAAATTCACACCAAATTTTTCTCTCATTTCTTTGGCTCTGCCGCAAGACATCTTTCCTTCGGGACAAGTGCCGTACAAACAAGCCGGACCCGCTTTTTTGAAAATGTGCGGAGCAGCGTCTTTCACCAAAAGAAGCATTTGCTGAGCCACGTCCCTTATTTCCCACTGAGCCCGATTGCAGCACCTATGTTCAAAAAAGTTCATCAAACTTCTTGCGTTAAAAGTACAAATAATTTTTGTAGTGCAGGCATTAGGCAAAATAAACCGCGCGTCCTCGTTTGCGCGTTTTTCAAATTCGGAAAACTTCTTTTTGTCAAAATCATAAAATTCTGAAATAATTGCATCGTCACTCTTTTCGGAAATATCGCCGAAAGAGTGTTCTATATTAGTTAGATATTTTTTTATACTGCCTGCAATTAAAGCATTTCTTACCTCGACATATGCCTTTGATTCGATGTCCAATGCTCTGTTATATTTTTCCAAAATTTCGGGGTTTTCGGCAATCGAGGGCGGAGTAACATATTCAAAAGAACTTCCGTCAACATAACGCTGCGACTGCTGACTGTAAGAAGCTATTCTGTGACGAACAAGCTGATGAGAACAAGCTCTGGAAATTCCCTCTATGCCAAAAGTAAACGAAGCATGCTCAATCGGGCTTTGATGTCCCAACGATGACAGCATATCTAAAAAAGACGCTGTTTTTTCTTCCGTAAGTCCCTCTTTGACTGTTTCAATATCGGACTTCGAGTAACAAAGCTTAGCCGCCATAGCAACGGTCTGTTCGGGACAAGGAGTATACGCTAATAAAACAACCTTTGCAGCCATAAAATCCCCCTCTTTTTGTTATAAATCTGCTTGTAAGCAATACGCTCATAGACTTTAAAATTATAGCATAAAACAGCCTGTAACTGCAATATTTAAACTCGTACAAAATAACAAATTTCCTGCATAAAAGTTGTAGAATTTGCTGTCATTTGATATTAAAGCGAAAGCCGCTTAACAGACACGGTTTGACCGGTTTTTTCGTTAATTTCAAATACTATACAATCCATGCGGCATTTGCCCTCTGCAAACTCAAATTTAACGGGCATCTTATCTTTTAATGCTGCAATAATCAAATCTTTTTTTACGCCTATAACCGAATCAACTGCTCCCGTCATGCCTACGTCTGTAATATAGCCCGTTCCGCCGCTTAAAATAGTTTCGTCGGCAGTAGGAACATGAGTATGCGTTCCGAACATTGCGGAAATTCTTCCGTCAAGATAAAATCCCATAGCCTTTTTTTCGGAAGTTGCTTCTGCGTGAAAATCCAAAATTTTTATTTTGCAGTCTTTAGTTTCCTTTAATATTTTGTCTATTGTTCGGAATGGACAATTAAGAGATTCTAAAAATATTGTTCCCATTAAGTTAATTACGCAAACACGATATCTAAGCATATCAATTATAACATAGCCTTTTCCGGGAGTAGTTTCATCAGGATAATTGGCAGGTCTAATCAAATCATTGTGTTCATCATAGTACGAATAAATTTCACGGCGTCTAAAGGCATGATTGCCCGACGTAATAACGTCTGCTCCGCTGTCAAAAAGCTGTCCGGCAGAATTAGGCGTAATTCCGTTGCCTTCCGCTGAATTTTCTCCGTTTACAATTACAAAATCAATTTTATTTTCTCTTTTGAAAAAAGGGAGCTTTTTTCTCAGGTAATCGCAGCCGCAGGAACCGACGACGTCACCAATACATAAAACTTTCATACAATAATACAATTCCTCACTTTTATATTTTATTTCATATTGTAAAAAAGTCACAGCCGTTAAGCTGCGACTTTTTTTAATAATTAATCTTTGTTTTCAAGATAATCGTTAATTTCAGCCAGAACGTCGTCTGAGTTAAGTCCGTGTACCATGCAAGCCTCTTCCAAAGATTCGCCGATAGAAGACGGACAGCCTACGCAGTGCATTCCGCTGTTCATAAGAACCATTGCAATGCCTCTGTCATACTCCAACATTTCGCCCATGGTTGTTTCTTTTGTAATTTCCATTTTTTTCAATCCTTTCCCAATTTCATTTTCACAAACTGCAAGTATTATTATACCCTATTCTGACAAAAATTTGTTGCAAAATCGTAAACAATTTGATTTTTAGTATTTATTAATAAATACTTGTCACTGTTTCGCCGTTAGCAGCTTTGGAAACGTCTTCAATTATTTTTTTAACATAAGAATCATACGACATACTTCCTAAAGTATCGTTAACAAGAACCGAACATTTTCTGTTTTCGCCCTCAAAATACTCGGCTTTCGCGTTTGTGCCGTCAGTAAATTCATAAGTTACCGTGAGCAATTTTTTCTTATCGGAATTAACTTTGCTTAGTCCGTTTCGTTTTGCCGAAGTCAAATTCTGATAGAAAGAATTATAACAGCCCTCGCTTATTTCTTTACCGTTGCAGGTAACGGCAACAGAAGTTGATTCTACATCGGTGTCTTTATCGTCATCGTGAGTTGTTTCCGTAGTGCGGCTTACAACAAAATCATATTTTTTACCGTTGGCTTCAACTGTAATTTTTGTTACTTTGTCGGAATCGGGACTAAGCACCTCTGTCGGGAAAAGCTGTTCATACTTATAATTCACCCACGGAACAGACTCTTTGTTCATTTGATAAATAATATTATTGCTTAACAAGTAGAAATTGCCCTCGGAATCCGGCTTAGTTGCTTTATAGTCAACTTTAATATCGGGATATTGTGCCTGAACAGTCACATAAGGCTTATCAAGTCCGTATTTGTTGATTGAGGCTTCATCGGCATTAACCTGTATTACAGACTTTGCAGTTAAGCTGCGGACGCTTCCCAGCATGTACGATACTGTTTCTTCATTGGCAACAGATTTATCGGGTGATTTTATAACATAAGTTTCCGTAAATCCGCCGCTTTCGGGGTAACCAAATTCAACTTCTTTTCCGTCAAATATATCTCCGCTGAATTTCATTTGTGTAAATATATTATCTTCGTCTTGGTCGGCAGTTTTGCCAATTTCCTTAGAAAGCATTTCCATTGCTCCGCCTAAAAAGCCGTCAACTGAATCGCTTTCCACTAAATAGACATTTTCGTCACCATCTATCATCAAGTATGCTCCCTTATTGCTTGGAGCGTCATCGCCTACGCGTATGGTTTTCTTATCGCCTGACGTATATTCAACATTAATAACGGCACGAGGAGAATCAAAACCAAAATCGGATTTTTTTGAACCGTCATTTACAATTTTCGTCGCCGTAACGCTTGACGCATCATCAGCCAAAGTATCAGGCGAACCCGTATTCAGTTCCATATCTTCATATCCGACAAGAGTATACACCGTATCGGCAGTTAATTTTTCAAGCGTTCCGCTGCTGTTTTCAGATTCAACAGTGGGCGTGCTTGAAAGAACCGTATACTTTCCGGTTTCGTTCTCCACGTCAATTTTCTTGATATCTGCGGGAGCGTAACTGATTAAATGGTAATGGTCTTCCTCAGATTCCGAAGTACTGCGGCTTACGGGATTGCTTACTGTGTCATCGTCCGCCTTTTCCTGCGAGGGCAGCAAGTAATAAACTGCTAAAAATCCGCCGACTAATACGGCTACGGACGATATTGCAATTATAAGGGATTTTGTTGTTTTCTTCAAATTTGACCCTCCCTGTTACATATTGCGTCTTCTGATAAAGATAATAATTCCAACAGCTAAAATTGCAACAGGCACAATTACAACGAATATCAAACTTAAAACTCTCTGTTGAGCTGTTGTAATGCCAAGCTCCGCACTCTTGAGCGATTTGGTTTCAATGGAAACTCCAACATTTTCTCTGTCACTGATAGTATTCAGCAAAGAAAGCATATAACCTGAGTTTCCATAAACGCCCGACTGCATAAACGTATTGCTTAACGAAACGCTTGAACCGATTACTATCACGTTAGAAGTATTTTCGGCGCTTTCGTCGCCGTCTTTGCCTTTTGAAGAGATAGCGCCGACCGTAACATTTGGGGAACTCTCATAGTCGGGTTCGTCGCCTGTTTCGGTAGAATAAAGAATTTCACTCTTATCGGACAATGTAAACAAAGGCTTTGCATTTTCGGTATCCAAAATATTAACAGGCAAAGTGTATCCGCCTACAACGCAGAACGGCAATGTCTTGTTCTTCATGTTTTCGGTATATGTTGCGTCCGGATATTGAGCGGCAAATAAATATACTCCCTGCGCAATCTGAGCCATGTAACCTGTGTCGTTCTCAATAGCGTAGCCTTGTTCGATTGACATTCCCCACTCTTCCAGCAAAGAATCTATATTGGGCAGTGAGAACATTTTTTCGGACGGCACATATAAAAACTGCTTGCCGTAACTGCCGCTGTTTGTCAAAAATTCGGAAATTTTATCAACGAAATCACTTTCCAAATCCGTATTGGGAGTGTATAATACAAGAATTTCCGTATCTTCGGGAATGCTTTTCATTGCCGGGGATACTTCTTCTGTTTCAAATCCGTTTTTCTCCAAAAAGCTCTTGAAATAAGAATAGTCATTGTCGCTTATACCCGAAACAAATGTTACTTTTGGTTTGTCATCTAATGTAACATTCAAAATTGCGGAAGTAATTTCTTCCTCAACTTTTGAGCCGGCAATATAATATTGATAAGTATTGTAATCTATCTGAACATCGAAATATTCGTTTTGAGTAATATATTTATATCCCTTGTCGCCTTGAACAATTACGCTGTAATAATTAAGCGACTCATCGGGATACGCACTTGCAAAAGTCGGGTCGGAAGATAAATCAACGTATTGCAGTGTGATTTTATCGGAATGATTTTCATATTCATGAAATAACTTATTTGCTTGAACGAAATATTCTCCGCCCTCGGTATATTCTTTTTCTTCCGAAAGAACTATGATTTTAATGTTATCCTGCAAATCTGAAATATAAGACAGAGTTTCTTCCGTAAGTTCAAAATTATCGGAACCCGAAGTATCTATAACAAGCGCCGGAACTTTCTCGACAAGCGTTGAGGCTATCAAGTTTATCAGAATTACTCCTGCTACGAAAAATGCAACCAATGCCACCGAAAACCAGCCACGCTTAAAAGCTCTTGCCTTTAATGCTCTCTTATCTTTACGAATAGCCTTTTTTTCGGCTTTTTTTGCTTCTTTTTCGGGGTCAATTTTCTTTTTGGATTTCTTCTCTGTTTCTTCATCGTCGGAGTTTTCGGAATCTTCTTCAGAGGAATCTTCTTCAGTTTCAACCGTATTTTCCGCAGCTTCTTCGGCTGAGTTTTCAGTCAAATCGTTATTTGAATCTGCTGTTTCTTCCGCAGACTCTTCTTCAAGCTCGGGAGAAACTTCTGTTATCTTTTCTTCTTGTTCGGGCTGAACAGATTTTGATTTATTTGATTTCTTGCTCATATTTAAAAAGCCTCCTTAACTCCAACGCTTCTTTTCGATAACTCTGATTGTCAGGAAAATAAACAAAGCTATAATCGAAAAGAAGAATATCAAGTCAGCAATGCTGAGCAAGCCGACAGTAAAATTTTGATAATGCGTCATGAATGACAGTTTTTTGACAGCGTTAGCCAAAAATTGAACGGGAATCATATTGGCGGCGTTGTCCAGCAAATAAACAAGCAATCCTACCGCAAAACCCGTTACAGCCGCAATCATCTGGCTTTCAGTCAAAGAGGACAAAAACAAATTTATCGCTATTAAAGCGCAGCCAAGTATAAACAATCCAAAGAAATTACACATAATTACTGCCCATTGCGGCGTTACAAAAAACGATAATACAAATCCAAATATAATATATATTGCAAGACAGCATAAATACAACAGGCATGCCGCAATATATTTTCCCATAACAATGCCCAAAATACTTACGGGCGATGTAAGCAGCGCTTGGTCGGTTTTAAGTCTTTTTTCATCGCTTAACAATTTCATGCACATAATAGGCGTGAGCAGTATTGCGATAAGAAACATATTTGTAAACACATAAGTAAGATTAGAAGTATCGTTGCCTAAACATACCACTGCAAAAAACAGTCCTGAAAAAAATACGAAAATTGCCATAACAACATATGCTATCGGAGAACAAAAGTAAGAATACATCTCTCTTTTGATAATTGCGCCCATTAATCATTACCTCCTTTTTTTGTCGAATAGTTAGTATCAGACGTAAGCTTGAGAAATACCTCTTCCAATGACAAATCCGCGCTTTGCAAAAGCAAAATCGGAGCTTTTATATCAGCCAACGCAAAGAAAAGCTTTGAACGAATGTCACAATCCTCTTTTGCTTCAATGATATATTCGTAAACGCCGTCGGAAACTTCGCGCTCGGTTTTAATATTTTTGACATCACGCATTTGTGAAACAGCATTTATGACGCTCGACTTTGCTCCCTGTACCTGAACCAAAAGACGATTTGACTTTACAAGAGCCTTTGAAAGTCCCTCGGTAGTTTCGTCCGCAACAACCTTTCCATTGCTGATAATAACCACTCTGTCGCAAATTGCCTGCACCTCAGACAAAATATGCGAAGAAAGAATAACAGTATGTTTCTTGCCCAAACTCTTAACAAGATTGCGAATTTCAATAATTTGTTTCGGGTCAAGTCCTACCGTCGGCTCGTCCAAAATCAAAACAGGCGGATTTCCCAGCAATGCCTGCGCAAGTCCCACACGCTGCTTATAACCTTTTGACAAATTTTTTATCAGCCTGTTTGTAACAGAACTGATTTTGACCAATCGGCAGACCTCTTCGATATGCTCTTCCTTATCAAGTTTAACTTTTTTTAAATCGAACATAAATTCAAGATATTTTTGAACTGTCATATCGACATAAAGCGGCGGTATTTCGGGCAAATATCCGATTTTGCTTTTTGCTCCTTTAGGGTCTTCAAGAATTTCACAGCCGTCAATAGTCACCGTACCGCTTGACGATGACAAATAGCCGGTAATGATATTCATAGTAGTAGATTTTCCGGCGCCGTTGGGTCCTAAAAATCCTAGAATCTCACCGCTGTTCACAGTAAAGCTGATATTATCCACAGCTTTTTTATCACCGTAGCATTTGGTAATATTCTGAACTTCTACCATTGATTTTCACTCCTTATAAATTTTAGTCTGACGTTTCTATTATCTAACAAAAATATTAATAAAATATGAACGCAAGCTGAAAATACATATAAAAATCAAAATTCTTCCAGCCAAAGCTCAAATTAATATTAATTCACGTTAAAGTTTTTTGTCCAACTTTTAAAAAAATTTGGACAAATTCTTTCTGATTATTGATATCACTTTCTATAATAAGGCAATACCCTAAAAATAACCTAAAAACTTTTTAAGCCAAAATAAAAAAGAGTAAACTATATAAACAGCTTACTCTTTTTTTATTTATTATTTATATTTAAAATACAAATTATTTTGCGTAATCAATAGCTCGGGATTCTCTTATAATATTAACCTTTACCTGACCGGGGTAATCCAAATCAGTTTCTATTTTTTTACAAATTTCTCTCGCAAGAGGTATCATTCTTTCATCGTTAACTATTTCCGGCTTAACCATTATGCGAATCTCACGGCCTGCCTGAATTGCATAGCAACGCTCAACGCCCTCAAAAGAAGACGCAACTTCTTCCAGCTTTTGCAGCCTTTTAATATAACTTTCAAGATTTTCACGTCTTGCGCCCGGCCTTGCGGCAGAAATTGCATCGGCAGCCTGAACAATACACGCAACAACGGTTTTTGCCTCTATGTCGCCGTGGTGCGCCTGAATTGCATGAACAACCTGTTCGCTCTCCTTGAACTTTCTGGCAACGTCAACGCCAATTTCAACGTGAGAACCCTCTATTTCATGGTCAAGAGCCTTTCCTATATCATGCAGAAGTCCCGCGCGCTTTGCCAAAGTCGGATCCATTCCAAGCTCACTGGCAATCATGCCCGAAAGCAATGCCACTTCTATAGAATGATTAAGCACATTCTGACCGTAACTTGTGCGATAACGCAGCCGTCCCAAAAGCTTTACAAGCTCATGATGTATGCCGTTAACGCCAACTTCCATTATTGCGCGGTCGCCCTCTTCTTTGATAACAAGCTCAACCTCTCGCCGCGCTTTGTCAATCATCTCTTCAATTCTTGCAGGGTGTATTCTGCCGTCAGCTATCAGCTTCTCCAATGCAATACGAGCAACCTCTCTTCTGACAGGCTCAAAACAAGACAAAGTAATTGCTTCCGGTGTATCGTCAATAATCAGGTCAACGCCTGTAAGCGTTTCGATAGCTCTTATATTTCTTCCTTCTCGTCCAATAATTCTGCCCTTCATTTCATCGTTGGGCAATGGAACAACAGACACTGCCGCTTCTGCGACATGGTCGGCGGCGCATCTTTGAATTGCAAGAGATATAATATTTCTTGCCTTTTTCTCGGACTCTTCACGCAGCTTTTGTTCAAAGTCCATAATTCTAACTGCTTTTTCATGCGTAAGCTCTGTTTCGAGCTGGGCAAGCAAGTATTCCTTCGCTTGTTCCGCAGTAAATCCCGAAATTTTTTCCAAAAGCTCAAACTGACTTTTCTTGATAGATTCGGCTTCCTCAAGCCGCTCCTCAGCCTGTTTAAGCTTACGGGCAACATTTTCTTCTTTCTTTTCGAGATTATCCATTTTACGGTCGAGCGTTTCTTCCTTTTGCTGAACGCGTCTTTCCTGACGCTGTACTTCCTTACGACGGGCATTAAGGTCTTTTTCTGTTTCCGCTCTAAAAGCCTGTACCTCTTCTTTGCCCTCAAGTACATACTCCTTCTTCTTTGCTTCCGCTTCTTTGACAGCTTCGTCTACAATTCTTTTCGCTTCTGTTTCGGCAGAGCCAATCTCTGCCTCGGCAATCTTTTTGCGGTGATTAACACCGGCATTAAAACAGCAAAGACCTGTGACGATTGCAGCAATGACGATAAGCAAAATTGCCAACCAAATTTCCAAAGTAGCCAGACACCTCCTTGACTGATTTTCGTTTCAAATTCTTCACATTTTGCAATTATTCTTAAGAATCATCAACTTTGGTGCCGTTTCTACAATGCAACCCAATTAGTAATCGCAATACAAAGACAATTTTATGCACACCACAATACAGCATATAAAAAAACACAACAGCCGTACCCACAGTCATATACAAATCGCCTCTGATTTAAAAGTTATTCAATTTTTCAAAGTATTCAGTATCAAAACAAATAAAGCAACATTGCGCTGAAATCAATGTTAATATATTCTCATCAAAACGATGTATACAAAAATAAAACAAAAAGCAATAACAATTACTATCAAAAATTAATTGAACTTGCATATATAAAAACGGGCTTTAAAAGTCCACTGATTTAGAATAGGAACAAACTGTTCCGGGCATCTTTACCTGCAATTCTATTTTGCGAAAAAAACACCCTGCATATATTTTAATGCGAAATTTATCTTTTGTCAAGACAATACAAAAAAACTAAACTATATTTTTTTATTTTTCACGGAATTTTTTAACAAATGGTAAACTTTGTAAAAAACATTGTTGGGAATGTAATAAATTTTCGTAAAACACTTGTAAAAATACAAAAAATGGTATAAAATAATATACGAACTATTTTTAGTTTTTATCACGTTTATTTTATTTTTAGGAGGATAAATCAAATGGCAGTAAAAGTTGCAATTAATGGTTTCGGCCGTATCGGTCGTCTTGCTTTCCGTCAGATGTTCGGCGCAGAGGGTTACGAGGTTGTTGCTATCAACGACTTGACAAAGCCTTCAATGCTCGCTAATCTGCTCAAATACGACACAGCTCAGGGCGGTTACTGCGGTGTTATCGGACAGAACGCTCATACTATCGAGGCTGATGACGAGGCTAACACAATCACAGTTGACGGCAAAACTCTTACAATCTACGCTAAGGCTAACGCTGCTGAGCTTCCTTGGGGCGAAATCGGTGTTGACGTAGTTCTCGAATGCACAGGTTTCTATACTTCAAAGGCTAAGTCACAGGCTCATATCGATGCAGGTGCTAAGAAAGTTGTTATTTCTGCTCCCGCAGGCAATGATCTTAAAACTATCGTATTCAGCGTTAACGAGAATACTCTTACAGCTGAAGATACAATAATTTCTGCTGCTTCTTGTACAACAAACTGCCTCGCTCCTATGGCTAAGGCTCTTAATGATTATGCTCCTATTCAGAGCGGTATCATGTCAACAATCCACGCTTACACAGGCGATCAGATGATTCTTGACGGTCCTCACAGAAAGGGCGACCTCAGAAGAGCAAGAGCAGGCGCTGCTAACATCGTTCCGAACTCCACAGGCGCTGCTAAGGCTATCGGTCTTGTTATTCCCGAACTCAACGGCAAGCTCATCGGTTCTGCTCAGCGTGTTCCTGTTCCCACAGGTTCTACAACAATCCTTACAGCTGTTGTAAAGGGTGCTGACGTTACTGTTGACGGTATCAACGCTGCTATGAAGGCTGCTGCTTCCGAGTCCTTCGGCTACAACACTGACCCAATCGTTTCTTCCGATGTTATCGGCATGAGATTTGGTTCTTTGTTCGATGCTACTCAGACAATGGTTGCTAAGATTGCTGATGACCTCTACGAAGTTCAGGTTGTTTCTTGGTATGACAACGAAAACAGCTACACAAGCCAGATGGTTAGAACCATTAAGTATTTTGCTGAACTCTAATTCCTGTTCTTAAAACGAATTTCCCCCTCCGTTCCTTTCGGTTCGGAGGGGGATTTTTTTAAGATAAAACAAAGTTTTTTTAAGTTTTTTGTCCAACCTTTTTTCAAAAAAGTTGGCGGATTCCAAAGGCGGAGCCTTTGGTGGGTTATTAAGGGCAAAACCCTTAACTACGCCTTTGATTTTTTTAGAATGTGCTTTACTTCGGGTATTTTTACAATTACTTTGTAAAGCATATAATTAATAAAAACTGTAAGCGGCAAATCAAAAAATTCTTTTATGCCCCTGATAGACAGGGCTTTTTCCAAAGGCATGCCAAAAAATAACACAAACCATGTAACGCCAAGTATAATATTAATAAATATTGTAATTATTAACTCGGTTATAATCAGTCTTTTTAAGCCTATTTTTTCTTTATAGAAAGAAATACCGTAAATCATGCCCAAAAGAATCATACTGATTGTAAAACATGGAACATACGCTCCGCCCTGCGGCGCAATAATATATCCCAACACATCAGTCAATCCGCCTACTATTCCCGATACAATGGGACCGTATAACATACCGGCTACTGCAATCGGAAAAACACTGAACCCGATTTTAATTAAATTCGTGCCTAAAAATGCCATTCCCATATTTTCAAAATACTTGAAAACAACTGCCAACGCCAGCAGCATTGCCGAAACCGTTAAGTTTTGCGGTTTGGAAAGCATTTTCCCTGATTCTGCAAATTTTGTGCCTGCTTTGCCGAAAAATTCAGACATTATAAAACAACTCCTTTGAAACAGTCGTTGTTACATTTTCGGCAGCCGTACAAAACTAAAAGGGCGGCGTACAAAAACGCACACCGCCCGTAAACATCGCTACCATGTAACAGCGGGATGCAGACTTCAAATCGCAGATCAACTCTTTCGTTCCGCCGACAACTCCCCGTTCGGCAGACACTTCGTATTGCAAAAAATACACGCTTGAAATCTTACTCTGTTTTCGTAAAAATACAAGTTATTATAAAAAAACAACTCTGTTACGCATTGTAGCATACTATTTGACAAATGTCAAGCATTATTTATCAGGATTGTAGTCTGTTACCTGAATATTTGCAGCATTGCCGTCAGCAACAACCCAAATATCGCCCGAAGCGGACATATCAGCTGTCTGCTTGCCGCCGCCGTTGAGAATCCAGTTGTAAACGTTATAGTTCTGGAATGTAAAGGAATACCAACCGTTTTCATCTGCTGTGCCTAAAGGAGTACCCGGCCAGCCCTTAGCCTCCGGAAGGTCTTTACCCTCATCGTCCCAAATGTAGATATTGCCGTTGAATTCGTCTGCATTGATATTGTTAAGCTTTACATGAATTGTAGAAGTAACAAAACTGTCTGTCTTTGCCGGCTTGTTGTAGGTGTAAACATAAACAACTTCAACGCCGTCTTTATTGTACGTACCGTTAGCATTCTTCGGAAGCTTGGTTTCGTCAAGCTTATACCATGAGAAGCTCTTCGGAGAAGTTGTATAAGCTGTGCCGCCTCTTGCCGATGTTACGGTTGGCGAACCAATTTCTTTGCCGTCCTGATCTACGTATTTTACTGTCAAAGTGCCTACGCCGCCTGCAAATGGCTTATAATTATATGTTACTGTCGTAGTTCCCTTTGTCATCTTGCCGCTTGCGTTGCCGTCAACAGAATCCACATCATAAGCCAAAGCCAAATCGCCTGCCGGCTGAGTTGTGTAAGCCTGTCCTGCGTTGCCCTTAATTGTTACCTGACGGAATACTTTGCCCGTATCTTTATCAACGTGCTTTACAACAACAAATGCGTCTGCGCTGTCGCTCAAGCCTGCCTTGTCATAGCTGTCCTTCGGAACTAAAATCAATGCCGAGTTAGGAGCAACGTCTGCTGTGCCTGAATATGTCTTAATTGCTGACAAGCCTGCTGTCTGGTCGTCTGCTACCGAAACATACTTCGGTCCGCTCGATACCGGAACAGGCTTCTCAAGACCTACGCTTGTTCTGAGAACAAGGAATGCATCGCCGGCAGTAATAACACTATCGCCGTCTAAGTCTGCAACTGCTATTTGCTCGTCCGTAAAATGTTCAAGACCTACCGATTGTCTTAAAATCAAGAGAGAGTCGCCCGAATCGCAAGCTCCGCTCTTGTCCATATCGCCCATAACAGCATAACCGCTTTCCGAACCTGACGAACCGCCCGGAAGTGTTACTGTTTCTGTGTCTGTAAGACTTGAGTTAAAGTATACAACAACATTATCCCACTGACCTTTTGCTGTGCTGAGGTTGTCAAGAGAATATCCCAAAACATATTCGGGAGTGTCAAGCTTAACCATTGCACTGCCTGAAGTCTTTGTACCGTCCGAAAATGCGTCAAAGTTTTCTCTGAGCTGAATTAAACCCTTATAATAAGAAACAACATCGGCATACTCGGCAGCTCTTGACCAGTCAAGCATATTGATATCCGGAGAAGATTTGTAACTGTTATGGTCGCCATGCTTTGTTCTTGCGAACTCTTCGCCTGCAAGGATAAACGGAACACCCTGAGATGTCATTACTATTGCTCCTGCCATTTTGTTGCCTGATACAAATTCTTCGTTTCTTACGTCAAACTGATCATTTTCTACCCCATAAGTAGAGCAAACAAGTCTGTCCCACAATGTCTGGTTATCATGACAGCAGGAATACATAATATTCTGAGTCGGCGCAATGGTTTTCCAAGAAAGTCCGTCTTCTTGTCCCTTAATGCCTTGATAAAGAACTGCCTTTGAGCCTTTGGCACCTGATACAAAACCTCTTGATGTCAAATCGTCAAATGCCTTACCTTTAATAGCGTCACGAGCCGCATCGTTAAAGAAACCTAATCTTTCACTTGACTTTGAAGCTTTTTTCTGAGTGCAAAGCTGAGTTTTGTTGCCTGCCCAGTTTTTCTTGTCGGTTGCGGTGCCTAAATCCCAGCCCTCGCCGTAGGTAAGAATCTTCGGGTCAATCTTGTCAAGTTCTTCACGGATAAGGTTCATTGTGTCGAGGTCATGAAGTCCCATTAAGTCAAAGCGGAAACCGTCCAAGTGATACTCGTTTGCCCAGTATGTTACGGATTCTACCATGAACTTCTTATAATCCGGTACTGTCAAATTAAAGAAAGATGTTTCGTTATCAAAAGTATGATTGTAAACAACGTCCATAACAACGCCGATTCCGTTGTCATGCAATGCTTTAATCATTTGTTTCATTTCATTGATTCTTACATTGCCGTCATACGGATTTGTTGAGTACGAGCCTTCGGGAACGTTGTAGTTCTTCGGGTCATAACCCCAGTTAAACTGTGTGTCGTCGCCTGCTTCGTCAACAGACGCAAAGTCATACATCGGGTTAATCTGAACATATCTTATGCCGAGGTCTTTCAAGTAATTCATACAGGTTTTTACATCGCCTGCATTGTTAAGCGTTGTCTGAAGCTCCGTAAAAGCCATGTATTTTCCGCGGTATTTCTCCGAAACGCCCGATTCGGGGTCATAAGAAAAGTCTTTTACATGAACTTCCCAAATGCTTGCGTCGGTAGCTTCTTCGGCTCTTTGGAAATTGTCCTTGTCCCAACCGTCGGGATTTGTAGAAGCAAGGTCAACTACCATTGCACGGTTGCCGTTTACGCCTGCTGCTTTTGCGTATATATCGCAAACTTCTACGCCCTCCGGACGAAGGTCATTTTTTACAAAATAGGTGTAATAGGTATTTTTTATATCGCCGCTTACTGTTGCGCTCCACACGCCTGTCTTTTTGTCAAGTGTCATCTTTACCTCTTCGATAAAGGTTGAACCGCTCTCCGCCGTATCGTTTCCGGCAGAATAACGCTTCAAAGTAACAACCGAAGATGTCGGAGCCCATACTTTAAAAGTGGTGGCTTCGGGCGTATAAGTCGAGCCTAAATCAGTACCGCTGTATGTGGTATAGGTAGAGTAATCACTCTTCACAATTTTGTCAACAGAATCCGCTGCCTCTGCCCCGGCACTAATGCTGCCCATTGCACAGAATGTGGATACGAGCATTGCCGCTGCAATCATAACCGACATGGTTTTCTTGAATCTCATAATGCTGTTTCCTCCTTGATTTAAATTAATTTCAGAT
>CACWIU010000005.1 GCA_902761025.1 uncultured Ruminococcus sp.
AAAACTTGGTAATTATATAAAATTGACGGAGGGGCGGAAGTATAAAATTCTTGTTTCAATAGAGTAAAAATTGTTAATTGTGAGGGTATTAAAATTGCAGTGCTGTCTTATACCTATGGAAGCAATTATTATAATAACGAGCAGTTAATAAACGGCGAATTATCGTATTTGACTTCAATTATAAGCGGCACGCAGGGAGAACAGTTTGAAAAATTAAAAAGTATAGTAGAAAAAGATTTTGATATTGCCAAAAAACAAAATCCTGATTTAATAATGGTTTTACCGCATATTGGAACTCAATTTTTTAACGGGATTGATGAAGAACAGGAAGTTTGGTTTAAAATATTCAAGGATTGCGGTGCGGATATAATTTTGGGAGATCACCCTCATGTAGTGGAGCCTGTGGAAATTGATACTTCTTACGGCAAAAATATCTTTACGGCATACTGTCCGGGGAATTTTGCAAATATTTATCGTGAACAGCAGGGCGATACAAGCGCGTTGATTGATGTTTATATTGACCGTAAAAGCAAAAAAGTAATAGGCGGCGGAGTGGTACCATTGTATACGCAGTCTTCCTTAGGTGGAAATTTCCGTGCTATTCCAATTTATGAAATTGAATACAATAAAGAACTAAGAACTCAGCTTAGTACAGATGACTACGAAAAAGCACGAACTGCCCATAATACTGTTACGGAAGTCATGTTAGGAAATGCGATTGATATTTCAAACGTTCAGCCTGTTTATTATTTAAACGAAAAAGGGTATATTCGTACACCGCAAGGAGGTCTTATGATTACCGAAGAAATGAAGTCGGGAAAATTTTATCAGTCGATTGACAGTGCCGGCTCAATATGTTTTGTTGGCGACAGTGTCACGGAAGGAACTAAAAACGGCGGCTGTGGCTGGTACGAACCTATAAAAGAACATTTTGAAAATAAGAACATAATGAATTTTTCAAAAGGTGGGTGTACGGTATCATATTTGATTGACAATGCGGACTCTATACCGACGGCTGAACTTTATGTTGTTGCAATCGGAACGAATGACGTTCGATATCGTGATGAGAACGTATGTGCTATGACACCCGAGGATTTTTCTCAAAAAATCGGTCAGTTGAGAAATAAACTTACCGCTAAAAATGCTAATGCAAAATTTGTATGGATTGCTCCTTGGTGCTCAACGGACGGAGACCCATATTGTGAATTGTCTGTTTCAGAAAAAACGGATTTAAACAATAAGTATTCAAATGCTTTGGAGCTGTATGCCGAAACAATCGGAGATGTATATATTAACGCTAATCCATACATAGAAGAAAAATTGACGCAAGCTCCTCAAAGCGAATATCTGCTTGACCACATTCACCCGAATGCCGGAAAAGGCGTAATTATGTATTCCGAGGCAGTTTTAAGCTGCGAGTAATTGGTGTTTGGTTAAATAAAGGCTTATTGAAACAATACGAGGCTGAATCCGACAGGCTACGCCTGTCGCCACGCTTATCTTTGATAAGCGTAGGGGTTGTAAGGGCTTGCCCTTACAACTGATTCAGCCTCTTGTTTGGTGTGAAACAAAAAATTACTTTTCTACTACAGTGGGACTGGAAATGTAAATATTGCCGCTGTTCATCAAGCGTTTTACTTCTTTGCGGAAATCGTCCATAGTTTTATTATGCTTAATAAACCAATGGTCGGGGTCGCCGTGATTTGTTCCTATGCCTAAGCGTCCGACTTCCGCATGACTGAGAATATCGTCTGAACTCAAGCCGTATTCGGTACAAAGATAAGCCGTATAAACGGTTGCATTTTTCCATATTTTATCAAAATAGTCCTGTTGAGCTTTCACGTCATAGTCAGTCATTATGTTTTTGGAGTAATAGAATCCGCTCGGTTCGCAAATTTCAAAGTCTATATAAGTTCTGTTGCAGGGTTTTCCGGCATGCCATGCAATTTGTTCAAACGGCAAGTATTGATAAACTCCCTTATCGTCAAGAAAAGCATGAACAGCGGCGTCTGTATTGGGCTTATTCCAAGCCGCATACCAACGGTCAGCCATAACGCCGGGAGTTGCCGTTGAGTGAATAACTATACCGTCCAGTCTTTCAAAATCATCTGTTTCGTTGTAAGCGTCATTTTTAGTCATAATATGCTTTGTTACGTTAAGCGTGTTGTCACCCACGTGAATTGTCTGTTTGGTAATTTGGTCAACAACTGTAACTGTGCATTTAGCAGTAAGTCCGTTGGAAGCAGTAACCGTAACAACGCTTTTTCCCGGGTGATGAGCCTTTACTTTTCCCGTGTTTGTAAAATCGAGAACCCACTCGCCTGAGCCGTCCGTGGATTCTGCGTCATCTGTTTCGTACTCAAATGTTACTCCTATACCCTCTGAAGGCGGCACAATTTTAGCGTCAAAATAGAAACGGTCACCGCAGGCCACTGTCAAATCAGGAAATTTTATTACAGGCGGCTGAGTGTTTACATATTCCACTAAAGTAAGTAAAGAATCCATGCTTGTAATTTGTCCGTCTTCATCGTAATCTGCATTTTTCAGAAATTTCTTTTTGATGTCTTTAAATCCAACGGAACATCTAAGTATAAGCAAAGCATCGTAGGAATCCAACTCGCCGTTTTGGTCAACATCGCCTTTCTTTCCGATGACTTTGAGATATGTCAAACAATCATCGGGGACATCGTAGGTTTCGTTTTCTTCAACATCTTCAATCATCGGCAATTCTGAATTGTTTTCGGCAGAATCTGCCCTTGCCGAAATTAATGTTGAAAAGAGAAGCGAAAATGTCAAAATAATCGAAAAAAATTTTTCGAAAGGGGATTTATATTGTTTTATTTTAGTCATGTTTTTTCTCCACATATTAGTTATTTAGTTCCGAAAATTCTGTCGCCTGCATCTCCAAGTCCGGGGCAAATATAGGCGTCTTTGTTTAATTCTCTGTCAAGATTGCCGCAGTAGATTTTTATATCGGGGTGAGCGGACGAAAGTTTTTTCAAACCTTCCGGAGCAGCAATAATACACATAAACTTAATACTTTTTCCGCCATGCTGTTTTATAAAATCAATGGCGGCGACAGCCGAACCACCGGTCGCAAGCATAGGGTCAAGGACTATAATTTCACGTTCTCCGACGGGCTGAGGAAGTTTACAGTAATATTCATGCGGTTCATGAGTTACTTCGTCACGATACAGTCCGATATGACCAACTCTCGCACTTGGCACAAGTGACAAAATACCGTTTACCATGCCAAGACCTGCTCTCAGTATGGGAACAACAGCGAGTTTTTTGCCTGAGATTTCCGGCGATAAACATTTTTCGATTGGCGTCTGAATTTCCACATTTTGGGTAGGTAAATCCCGCAGAGCCTCGTAAGCCATAAGCATGGCTATCTCCTCAACAAGTCGGCGAAATTCGTTTGTTCCCGTTTCAACTTTTCTAAGAAGAGTTATTTTGTGCTTGATGAGCGGATGGTTCATAATTATGATGTTTTTTTCCATTTTTCAATTTTTCTCCTTTACAAAAAAACTATTAATAGTATACATCTTTAATTCTAATATGTCAATTATAATTGTGTATTAAGTTTTTAGTTTAAAGTGTAAATTTGTTTAGAAATTACTTCCATAAATTAAGAGTTAAATATATGCTAAGACTATATATTAGAAAAAATGTTCAAAATCCAACAGCAATAAGTTCTTTGTTGAATAAAATTTAATCTTAAAATTAATATTTTTTACTTGCTTTACAATGTAACTACGTGTTATAATATTGAGTAGATAGTTGGAATAACGGTAATTTATGACGGAAACAACTGTCTTTCTACGAAATTTAACATAAAATGTAAAAATGAGTTGGTTGTATAGTGAATATACAAATGGTATAATGTCCTTGTAAGACGAGATGGAGGTATATCTGTGAGTGTGGGAATAAAGCAGCTCAGAAATATGATGAAAATGACTCAGGAAGAGTTGGCGGAGAGAATGAGCGTGTCACGGCAGACTGTTGCCAAATGGGAAAACGGCGAAAGCGTTCCGGATATTATAAAATGCAGTGAATTAGCGAAAATCTTTAATCTCAGTTTGGACGACATAGCGGCTTTTTTTATAGAGTCGGACGATAATACTCAAGCTCGTCCTAAAGATGATTTTTTCTTTGGAACATGCGTTATAAAAAATAATAATATTGCCTTGCCCGAGTCGGCTCTCAGACAGTTTCGTTTTCACAATGGTGATGAGTTTCTTTTGGTAGGCGATTCTTCGCAGGGTTTGGTTTTGATATCTAAAGCAGGTTTTTCGAGTTATGCTTCAAAAATATTAAGTTCTTCTTTTTTGGACAGCGAGTATGTTGCGGAACATGCCGGCAAAATCATTAAAGAATCTTGATATGGCAGTTTGATTTTTGTTATTAATAAGCAGTGTGCCTTTTTATATGGTTATCTGTTAATATATGGGAACGGCAGAGTTTTTTTATAAAATTCTGCCGTTCCCATTTTAAATTGTCTCTAAATTGACTTAATATATATGCAGTGGTTATAAAATAATACAAAAAACACGATTGCACATATGCTTTTGTATCAAATGCCAAAATTGTAATTCTGCCGACAAACCCCATTGAAATAAACCTGTTGTATATGCTATAATAATTAAGTCAAATTATCAGTAAAAGAGGTAAGAATTTTGGGTATAAGAGAGAATCTCAGAAATATTGCAATTATTGCTCATGTTGACCATGGAAAGACAACTTTGGTTGACCAACTTTTGCTGCAAAGCGGTACGTTTCGTGAAAATGAAGCGGTAGCCGAGCGTGTTATGGACAGCAACGACTTGGAGCGTGAAAGAGGTATTACAATCTTATCGAAAAACACATCGGTAATGTATAACGGTACTAAAATTAATATAGTTGACACTCCCGGTCACGCAGATTTTGGCGGCGAAGTAGAGCGTATTTTAATGACGGTTGACGGCGTGCTTTTGTTGGTAGACGCTTTTGAAGGCTGTATGCCTCAGACACGTTTTGTTTTGAAAAAGGCGTTGGGACTTGGTAAAAAGCCGCTTGTCGTTATAAATAAAATTGACCGCCCTGGAGCAAGACCGGAAGAAATTGTTGACGAAGTTTTGGATTTGTTCATTGAGCTTGGAGCAGATGACGACCAGTTGGAATTTCCCGTTGTTTACGCTTCGGGTCGTGACGGCTATGCGTCCCTTGACCCAAACGAAAAAGGCGACAGCATGAAACCGCTCTTTGACAAAATAATAGAGGAAATTCCGGCTCCTCAGGGCGACCTTGACGGCGGTCTTCAGTTGCTTTTCTCAAACATAGACTATGATGACTACGTAGGAAGAATAGGTATTGGACGTGTTGAAAGAGGAACTGTCAAAATCGGTCAGCAGGTTGCTCTTTGCCGTAAAGACGGCAGCGTCAGAAACGTAAAAATTTTAAAGCTGTACCAATTTGAAGGATTAAAAAGAGTAGAAGCAGAAAGTGCAAGCTTGGGCGACATAGTAGCAGTCAGCGGCATTGCAGATTTGAACATAGGCGAAACGGCATGCTCTTTGGATTGCATTGAACCGCTGCCGTTTATCAAAATAGACGAACCGACAGTTTCTATGATGTTCCTTGTAAACAACAGTCCTTTTGCAGGAAAAGAGGGCAAATTCGTCACTTCAAGAAATATCCGCGAAAGACTTTTCAAAGAAGTTGAAACAAATGTTGCCATGCGAGTTGAGGAAACGGATTCCGCCGATACGTTCAGAGTATCCGGAAGAGGAGAACTCCATTTGTCAATATTGATTGAGCAAATGCGTCGACAGGGCTATGAGTTTCAGGTTTCAAGACCGACCGTTATTTACAAGAAAATAGACGGCGTTATTAACGAGCCTATCGAATATTTAATTATTGAAGTTCCGGAAACTTATGTCGGAGCAGTTATGGAAAAGCTTGGCTCAAGAAAAGCGGAACTAATTGATATGGGAACTCGTGACGGCGGAGTTACTCATATTGAGTATAAAATTCCTGCAAGAGGACTTATGGGTTATCGTTCGGAGTTCCTTACCGATACGAACGGAAACGGCATAATGAACCACGTCTTTGACGGATACGAGCCGTTTAAGGGAGAAATAGCAACCAGACATCAAGGCTCGCTTATTGCTCACGAAGCCGGAGATTCGACAGGTTACGGCTTGTTTGCCGCTCAGGACAGAGGAAGAATGTTTATAGGCCCCGGCGTTCCCGTATACGAGGGAATGATTGTCGGAGCAAGTCCAAAAAACGAAGATATTGTTGTTAATGTCTGTAAGAAAAAGCACATTACTAACACACGCGCCTCGGGTTCTGACGAAGCGTTAAAGCTTACGCCGCCTACTGTTTTGAGTTTGGATCAGTGTCTTGAGTTTATAGCCGAAGACGAGCTTGTGGAAGTAACTCCAAAAAGCATTCGTCTAAGAAAAACAATTCTTAGCAAAGAGCAGAGAATGAAAAATCAGTTTAAAAAATAATTATTATAAAATAATGATGAATGATATGCAAAAAGGTATTGTTTACGGCGTTGGCGTAGGTACCGGCGACCCGGAGCTTATGACTTTAAAAGCAGTTCGCTTGATTCGTGAAAATCATGTTATTGCTGTCCCCGGCAAATCTGCCGAGGACAGCAGAGCTTATAAAATTGCTGTTCAAAGCGTGCCTGAGTTAGCAAATAAAGAACTTGTGTCTATTGAAATGCCTATGACAAAAGACATCAAAAAATTGACAAAGGCACATCAGAGCGGAGCAGATTTGATAAAGTCGTATCTGGACAAAGGGATTAATGTTGTGTATTTGACCATTGGCGACCCAACGGTTTACTGTTCTTTCAGTTATTTGCAGCATATTTTGGAGAAGGATAATTATGTTGTTGAGCTTGTCAGCGGAGTTGCGTCTTTTTGTGCGGCAGCGGCAAGACTTGGCATACCGCTGTGTGAGGGCGAAGAGAAACTGCATATTTTGCCGTCTGCGCCATGCGGGAATAATGTAACTGTTAATGATGATTCGGCTGTATATGCAATATTAAAAACAGGGCGGGATTTGAACAATGTTAAATCCTGCTTTTCTCAAAGTTATTATAATATATACGCTGTCGAGAATATAGGAACAAAGAACGAAAGAATTTTTCGCAATTCAGAAGAATTTCCGGAAAAATCAGATTATTTTACAACGATAATCGCACGAAAAAAATAAAAAGATTGGAGTGGCATAATGGATTTCGTAATACTGGATCTTGAGTGGAACAGCTCTTACAGTAAAAAATCAAAAGGTTTCATGAGTGAGATTATAGAGTTTGGCGCAGTGAAATTTAATGAAAAATTTGAAATTATTGATACTTTTTCAATGCTTGTGGCGCCGCAGATTTCCAAAAAGCTCTCCGGCAAGGTTAAGGAACTTACCAACATAAGCAACGAAGAGCTTGCAAAAGGCGGAGCAGCGTACACTCACGTTCTCAGCAAGTTTAAAAAATTCCTTGGAAAAGATATGCTGATGACATGGGGAACTTGCGATATATTGGCCATTATGGAAAACACTAAATATTACGAAAAGCATGACCGTATTGATTTTATTGACAAATATTGCGATTTGCAGTATTATTGCGCGGACGTACTGGGAGTATATGATGCCGGACAGCAGCTCGGTCTTGCCCCTGCGGCTGAATTGATAGGATTAGACTTGTCGGATATTGTACAGCACCGTGCGTTACAAGACAGCATGCTTTCAATGGCTATATTCAAAAAGCTTTACTATCCTGAAAAATTGCCGAAGTATACGGAAACGGCTGACGCTCTGCATTATCGTCTGACTTTTAAGCCGTACTTTCTTACGGATATTAACGACCCTCTTGTTAACAAAAGCGAATTTATATTTACTTGTGACAAATGCGGAAGAAATATGGAACTATTGTCTGAATGGACGCTGAAAAATCGAGGATTTACGGCAACTCTTTATTGTAATAAGTGCTGTCAGAAGATGACCGGCAAGGTTAAGTTTCGGATTAATTATAACGGAATGTCTATCAAAAAGAAACTTACGCCCTTTTCCGAGCCTGTTGAAGAAACTCAGAATAACACCGAGGTGAATAATAGTTAAAAATGAAATACAAAAATATTGTGTGGGATTATAACGGCACAATAGTTGACGACGCAAAACTTGCCGTTGATGCGGAAAACATTGTTTTGCAGTCGTACAATAAGCCGCCGATTACATTGGAGTATTATTTGAAAGAATGCGAAATGCCAATTCTGAATTTTTACAAAAAAATATTTGATTTTGAATATTATGATTTTAAGGAAATAGCCGACCGTTTTTTCTTTCAGTATGACAGACTTTCCGAAACGGCGAACGTATTTCCGGAAGTTCGCCGTATGATTGCGAAGTTTTCGGAAAAGGGCTGTCGTCAGGGCGTTGTTTCAGGTTTTGAAACGGCTCGTTTGACATCAAGTTTAAAAAAATTTGGTTTAGAAAAATATTTTTGTTTTTTGTCGGGGTCTGACGATATCGAATGCGGCGATAAGAGCAGTAGGGCAGTTGAAGTATTGAAACAATATAACTTTTGTCCGGAAGAAACTCTTTTTATAGGCGATATGTACCATGACTATGAAACCGCTCAGAAAGTCGGAGCGGACTGTGTGCTGATTGCTAAAGGGCATCAGGGGGGCGATGTGCTCAGAGCCTGTAATGTGAATGTTATAGACAGCGCGGAAGAATTAGAAAATATGCTTTTATAATTAAGCAAATATTTTTCATTTCCCAATTTTTTCACAATTTAATTTTTATTTAAAGGAGTGGTAAAATGATAAAACGACTTTTTGCTTCTGTCAGAGAGTACAAGACGGCTTCGATTTTATCGCCGCTGTTTGTTGTGGGCGAAGTAATTCTTGAAGTTATAATCCCTCTTCTTATGTCAAAACTGATTGACTACGGCATATACAAGAACGATATGCCGTATATTATTAAAATCGGTTTGATTTTGGTTGTTTGCTGTCTTATCTCCTTGACTTTCGGAGCATTGGCAGGAAAATATGCGGCGAAAGCGGCGGCAGGATTTGCAAAAAATCTGCGAAAAGATATGTATTATAATGTGCAGACGTTTTCTTTCTCAAATATTGATAAGTTTTCAACGTCAAGTTTGGTCACAAGACTTACAACAGACGTAGCCAACGTTCAAAATGCTTATATGATGATTGTCAGAACAGCGTTCCGAAGTCCTGCGATGATAATATTCAGTTTATTTATGGCATTCAGAATAAACTCTGAAATTGCCGTTATTCTGCTTGGAGCAGTTCCGGTTTTGGCTATTGGTTTTGTTCTTATTTTCACAAACGCACACCCTATATTTGAAAAAGTATTTAAAACATATGATAAATTAAATGATATAGTAGGCGAAAATCTTCACGGAATACGCGTTGTAAAATCTTTTGTGCGTGAAGATTACGAAGACAAAAAATTCAAGAATGTTTCCGAAGAGATTTACAAATTATTTATAAAAGCCGAAAGAATAATTATATTTAATATGCCTTTGATGCAGTTTGTTATTTATGCGTCGATGATTTTAATTTCATGGTTCAGTTCGAAACTGATTGTTGCTTCTCACAATGACCCTGCGTTTGGCATGACTACGGGACATTTTACAAGTATGTTTGCATACTTAATGCAAATGCTCATGAACCTTATGATGCTTTCAATGATTTTTCTTATGGTTGTAATTTCAAGAGCTTCCATGGAAAGAATTGACGAAATTTTAACCGAAACATCAGACTTGAAAAGCGGCGATAAGTCTGTTCAAAAAGTCAAAGACGGTTCTGTTAAATTTGAAAACGTATCGTTCAGCTATAACGGCGGCGGCAAATATTGTTTAAGCGACGTTGATATTGAAATAAAGTCCGGCGAAACAGTCGGGGTAATAGGCGGAACAGGTTCTTCAAAATCGAGTTTAGTCCAGCTGATACCTCGTTTGTATGACGCTACTAAAGGCAGAGTTCTCGTAGGCGGCGAAGATGTCCGTGACTATGACTTGGAAATTTTGAGAAATGAAGTTGCAATGGTACTGCAAAAGAATACTCTTTTTTCAGGCACTATCAAGGAAAATCTCAGGTGGGGCAATCCGAATGCCTCCGATGAAGAAATTGTCCGTGCCTGCAGGCTGGCTCAAGCAGACGACTTTATAGAAAAATTCCCCGACAAGTACGACACGTATATCGAGCAGGGCGGCACGAATGTTTCGGGCGGACAAAAACAGCGTTTGTGTATTGCAAGAGCTTTGCTGAAAAAGCCTAAAATCTTGATTCTTGACGATTCGACAAGTGCGGTTGACACAAAGACAGACTCTCTTATTCGAAAGGCTTTTGCCGAAGAAATTCCAAATACGACAAAATTTATAATTGCTCAAAGAATTTCGTCCGTAGAAGACGCCGATAAAATTATTGTTCTTGAGGGCGGTAAGGTAAACGGCTTTGGCACACATAAAGAATTGCTCAAAAACAACGCCATTTACAAAGAAGTATACGAATCTCAAATTAAAGGGGGCGGTGAAAATGAGTAAAAATAAAAATAAAAAAAATACGAAAAAAGCTCCCTCTAAGTCCGAAACGGTGAGAAAGGCTGTTCCCGAAGAAAAAGCAGCGGTGAAAAAGACTGTCCCCGAAGAAAAAGCAAAAGGTCAAAATCTTCAAAACGCAGGCGGAAAGCCGCAAATGCCCAAAATTGACGGCACTACTGTTAAACGTCTGTTGAATTACATATTTTCAAATTACAAAGGCAGATTTTTTGTCGTATTGATTTGTATTTTAATCAGCTCCGTAGTTAATGTTATCGGCTCAATGTTCTTGAAAGTATTAATAGATGATTATGTAGTGCCGCTTGCGGCAGAAGTTAATCCTAACTTTGCAAAGCTTTCAAAAGCTCTTGTTACAATGGGCTGTATTTATTCCATAGGCGTTTTGTCGGCATATTTGTACCAAAGAATAATGATTACCATTTCGCAGGGTGTGCTTAAAAAAGTTCGTGACGATATGTTTGAACATATGCAGTCCTTGCCTATACGATATTTTGACACGCATACTCACGGCGACATTATGAGTTATTACACTAATGATACTGATACTCTTCGTCAAATGATTTCTCAAAGTATTCCGCAGGTGTTTAATTCTCTTGTTACGATTGTAGCCGTATTTTGCGGAATGGTGTATACAAGTTGGTATCTTACAATAGTGGTATTTTTGTTTATAACAATTCAAATGTTTGTCGTTAAGACCGTAGGCGGCAACAGCGGAAAATATTTTATAGCTCAGCAGCATTCTTTAGGCAAAGTAAACGGTTATATCGAAGAGATGATAACGGGGCAAAAAGTCGTAAAAGTATTTTGTCATGAAGAAGAGGCAAAAGCGGATTTTGACAAACTTAACGATGAACTTTATGATTCGGCATATAACGCAAATAAATTTGCAAATATGTTAATGCCAATTATGATGAACATAGGCAACTTGCAGTATGTAGTCGTAGCCATTGTCGGAGCTGTTTTGGCGTTATCGGGAATAGGTTCTTTGACAGTTGGAGCGATAGTTTCGTTTTTGCAGCTTTCAAAAAGTTTTTCGGCTCCTATCGGGCAGGTGTCGCAGCAAATTAACTCTATCACAATGGCATTGGCAGGTGCTCAGAGAATTTTCTCACTCATGGACGAAGAAAGCGAGCCTGACAACGGTTACGTAACTCTTGTCAATGCGAAGCGAGAGGGAAACGAACTTGTAGAGTGCGAAGAAAAAACAGGTCTTTGGGCATGGAAACACCCTCACAAGGACGGAACATTAACATATACCGAGCTGAAAGGCGATGTTCGTCTGCATGATGTTGACTTTGGCTATGTTTCCGAAAAGATAGTTTTGCATAATGTGACGATTTACGCAGAACCGGGACATAAAATTGCTTTTGTCGGAGCAACGGGAGCAGGAAAAACTACCATTACAAATTTGATTAATCGTTTTTATGATATTGCCGACGGCAAAATACGCTATGACGGCATTAATATAAACAAAATCAAAAAGGCAGATTTACGCCGTTCGTTAGGAATGGTTTTGCAGGAAACAAATTTATTTACGGGTACAATAATGGATAATATCCGTTACGGAAATCTTGACGCTACAGACGAAGAATGTATTGAAGCCGCAAAGCTTGCAAATGCTCATGATTTTATATCCCGTCTTCCGGACGGATACGAAACAATGATTGACGGTACGGGCGGCAGTCTTTCGCAAGGACAGCGGCAGTTATTGTCTATAGCCCGCGCGGCAGTAGCAGACCCGCCTGTAATGATTCTTGACGAAGCTACGTCTTCTATTGACACAAGAACAGAATCTCTTGTTACGCAGGGTATGGATTCGTTAATGCACGGCAGAACGGTATTTGTAATTGCTCACCGACTTTCTACAGTAAGAAATTCCGATATGATAATGGTGCTTGAACAAGGCAGAATTATTGAGCAAGGCAGCCATAACCGGCTTATTGCCCTTAAAGGTAAGTATTATCAGCTTTATACGGGCGCATTTGAGCTTGAATAGCAAGTATTTATACAAAAAACCTCTCGCAATTAAGCAAGAGGTTTTTGTATTTATATTATTAATCTTCTTCGTCAGGCTCATCGTATTCCCAGTTGTGCCAAACGTTCTGAACATCGTCGTTATCTTCAAGGTTGTCGAGGAGCCTTTGCATTTTAGTTATTTGCTCTTCATCGTCAAGCTTTGTATAGTTTCCCGGAACCATTTCAATTTCTGCTTCTATAAAAGTGTAGCCTTTTGCAGTCAGTGCGTCGTTTACGGAGCTGAAATCTTCGGGTTCTGTATAAATTTCGAATACGCCGTCTTCAACTTTGAAGTCGGAAGCACCGTTTTCGAGAGCGTCTTCCATGACGGTGTCTTCGTCAAGACCTTCGCTTTCGGTAATTAAAACGCCTTTTTTCTCGAACATAAACGAAACGCAGCCTTGCGTGCCGAGGTTTCCGCCGAACTTGTCGAAGTAGTGACGAACTTCGCCGGCAGTTCGGTTTCGGTTGTCGGTAAGAGCCTCAACGATTACGGCAATTCCGCCGGGTCCGTAGCCTTCGTAAGTAATAGCCTCATATTTAGATTGATCGCCGTCGCTTGCAGCCTTTTTGATGATACGTTCAATATTTTCATTAGGAACATTGCTTGCCTTAGCTTTTGCTATACAGTCTTTGAGCTTAGAATTGACATTGGGGTCTGCGCTGCCGCCCTCTTTGATTGCAACAATAAGTTCTCTGCCGATTTTTGTAAAAACTTTTGCGCGAGCGCCGTCATTTTTTGCCTTTTTGTTTTTAATCGTACTCCATTTAGAATGTCCTGACATTCTTAAATCATTCCTTTCGATTATTATAATTTTTAAAATTTTAATAGTTTTTGTTATAACGAGATAAACAGCACGGTTACTAACATTTTACCATATGATTTAAAAAATTTCAAGAACTCGGGATTTGTTTTCTTTAAAACAGCGTGGTGATTTACAATTTATTCATATATTTTTTAAAATAAAATGGTTATGCGCATTGAAATTTTCTTTTATTTCTGATAAAATATAAAGATGATAAAATGGTATAGTTGCGTGAAATCGTATAATTTAGAAAGGACTGTTTTCAAATATGGTCAGAAGTATGACGGGCTATGGCAGATGCGAAGCCGTTATTGACGGACGTGAAATTGCCGTAGAGTTGAAGTCTGTAAATCATCGCTACTTTGAAGCCAATATTCGCTTAACAAGAGGTTACGGATTTTTGGAAGATAAGTTAAAAAAACACATACAATCTAAAATAAACAGGGGCAAAATTGATGTTTATGTTACAATCGGCACTTCCGAAAATGAAGCTGCCGAAGTAAAAGTTAACCACAGCTTAGCGTCGGGATATGTTGCGGCGCTGAGAGAAATAGCCGAAAGGTACAGTTTGCCCGATGACATTACGGTATCAAGCGTAGCGCGATATAATGACATTTTTTCGGTTCATAAGCAGGAAGAGGACGAAGAAAAAATATGGAGCGAAGTTGAAACCGTTCTTGACAGTGCGTTGAGTGATTTTATTGCTATGCGCGAGGCAGAGGGCGAACGGCTCAAAAAAGACATACTCAGTCATGCAGACGTAATTCTTTCTATCGTAAGCGAGATTGAAGAACGTTCTCCGCAAACCGTTATTGAATATAAAGCTAAGCTTACGGAGCGAATTAACGAACTTTTGGAAAATTCAACCGTAGACGAAGAAAGAATTGCTATGGAAGCGGCTATATTTGCCGATAAAATTGCCGTAGATGAAGAAACTGTTCGTTTGAGAAGTCATTTTGCGCAAATGAATGAAATTCTTGAAAGCAGCGGAGCAATAGGACGAAAGCTTGATTTTATCGTTCAGGAAATGAACCGCGAAGCCAATACGATTGGTTCAAAGGTGACGGACGCAGCGTTAGCTCATAAAGTGGTGGATATCAAGGCGGAGCTTGAGAAAATCAGAGAACAAATACAAAATATCGAGTGACTTTAAGCATAAGAAAGGTTTTTTGTCATGAAAATGATTAACATAGGATTTGGAAATTTGGTTGCGGCTCAAAAGATTGTTTCTGTTGTTAGTCCCGAATCTGCTCCTATTAAAAGAATGATTCAGGACGCAAGAGATAAGGGCAGATTGATTGACGCTTCTTACGGCAGAAAAAGCAGAGCGGTAATTTTTACGGACAGTGACCATATTATTCTAAGCGCTGTTCAGCCTGAAACAATTCATTCGAGAATATCGGGAGAGGAGTTCAATAATGAGTAAAGGCAATATTTACATTGTGTCGGGGCCTTCGGGCGTTGGCAAAGGCACCGTTGTTAAGCAGGCGGCTGCGGAAAATGAAAAAATAGTTCTTTCGATATCCGCAACTACTCGTCGGCCCCGTGACGGAGAAACAGACGGGATAGAATACTATTTTTTGACGAAAGAAAAATTTTCTCAAATGATTGATGAAAATGGTTTTCTTGAGCACGCTGTGTACTGCGACAATTTTTACGGAACGCCCAAACAGGCAGTTTATGATAAAATCGAGCAGGGTTATGACGTTATTCTTGAAATTGACGTGCAGGGCGGACTGCAAATCATGGAGAAACTTCCCGAGGCAAAAGGCATTTTTATTTTTCCGCCCAGTTATAAAGAACTGGAAAGGCGTTTGCGTAAAAGACAGAGCGAAACAGACGATGTTATCGCAAAGCGTCTTGCCGCCGCAAAAGGTGAAATTTCAAAGGCTGTTTACTACGACTATTTTGTAGTAAACGCAGAATTAGAAGATGCCGTTCGGGCAGTTGTAAAAATTATCGAACAAAACAGAGAATAAACAGGAGGTTGTTTTATTATGTTTAAACCGTCTATTGAGGATATGTTGGCAGGAAAGCAGAGCAGATACTCTTTAGTAATCGGCGTTGCTAAGAGAGCGAGGGAAATATCGGACGAATACAATAAAAAAAATGAAGTTTGTGACGAAAAGCCCGTATTAATGGCGATAGAAGATTTTAAAAATAAAAAATACGAAATTATCGAACAGGATATTAATAACTGATGTCGCTGCTTATAGCGAGAACAGCCGTAGACAAAACGCTTTATCATTTTGACAAGTTATTCGATTATATTGTACCCGAATATTTGTATCGAAAAATTGCAGTCGGAAAGCGTGTTTTAGTACCGTTTGGCAGCGGCAGCCGAAAACGTCAGGCAATGGTAATGGAATTAATCAGGCAGGAAGAACCTAATCAAAAGCTGAAAGAAGTTTCGGCTGTGCTTGATGATAATTCCATTTTAACAGAAGAAATGCTTAAACTTGTCCGTTCGATGAAAGAACGCTGTTTCTGCACATACTACGACGCAGTCAGAGCAATGCTTCCGACCGGAATAAATTACCGCATTTCTTCAATATACGCATTAGCTGTCGACGCAATTCCCGAAAATTTGACAGACGAGCAAAAAAAAGTCTTGGAATTATTTAAGACTTCTGCCAAAAGCGTTAAACAGGAAACGCTTTTTAAGAAATTGGGTATCGACTGCGAGAGTAAAGCCATAACGCAGCTTTTAGAGCTTAATATTTTAAAAAAGACTGAAAATGTCATGCGGAAAGTAAACGATTCTTCCGTAAAAATGTTAAGACTTTGCGATTTTGATACGGAAAGCGTTAAGCTTACGGAACGTCAAAAAGAAGTTTACGGCTTGCTTACGTCAGCCGGAGAAGTATCGGTTCGGGAAGTGTGCTACTATACGGGGGTAACTCGGTCTGTTATAGAAACTCTTGTGAAAAAAGGCATATGCGAATGCTTTGAACAAGAACAGTTCAGAATACCCGTATCGTCTTACGCAAGCGAACAACAGCCCGTAATTCTTACGCAGGAGCAGGAACAGGCTCATAATGACTTGCTTAATTTGTACAAGAGCAATAAGGCGGCAGTTTCACTTCTTTACGGAGTGACGGGAGCAGGAAAGACTTCTGTATTTTTAAAGCTTATGGAAACAGTTTACAGACAAGGCAAAGGCGTTATTGTCATGGTGCCTGAAATAGCTCTTACTCCGCAGGTTGTGTCGTTGTTTAAAGCAAGGTTCGGTCAAGACGTAGCAGTTTTTCACAGCGCATTGTCAATGGGGGAGCGTTTGGACGAATGGAAGCGTGTCCGCTGCGGTATTGCAAAAATTGCGGTGGGAACACGAAGCGCCGTGTTTGCGCCGTTTGAAAAAATCGGTTTGATTATTATTGACGAAGAGCAGGAGTATACTTATAAGTCCGAATCTTCTCCACGTTTTCACGCAAGAGATATCGCAAAACTGAGATGTTTTGAGCATAACGCACTTTTAGTTCTGTCATCGGCAACGCCCTCAATAGAAAGCTGCTATTATTCGCAAACAGGCAGATATTCTATGTCAAAGCTTACAAAACGCTATGGAAACGCTCAGCTTCCCGATGTTACTGTCATTGATATGAACGAAGAAAAAACGACGGGCAGTCTTACGGGATTCAGCGAAACGCTTTTAAATGCCGTCGCTGAAAATCTGGAAAAAGGCGAACAGTCTATTTTGCTGCTGAACAGACGAGGATATAATACATTTGTTTCATGCAAAAATTGCCGCGAAGTAGTTACTTGTCCAAATTGCAGTATTTCTTTGACATATCATTCGGCAAATAACAGGCTTATGTGCCACTACTGCGGATTCTCTATGAGAATAACGGATAAATGTCCGGAATGTGGGAGCAGGGAATTAAAATACTCGGGCAGCGGAACGCAAAAAGCGGAACAAAGTTTGTCTGCGTTTTTTCCCGAAGCGCGTATTTTAAGGCTTGACGCAGATTCGACATTGGCTAAACAGTCGCATGAAAAAAAGCTTACGGAGTTTAAAAACGGCGAGTACGATATTTTGATTGGAACTCAAATGGTAGCAAAGGGACTTAATTTTCCTAAAGTAACGTTGGTTGGAGTGCTTTCGGCAGACCAAACTCTTTACAGCGAAGACTTCCGAAGTTATGAAAGAGCTTTTTCTTTACTAACGCAAGTTGTGGGACGTTCGGGCAGAGGAGAAAGGCACGGACAAGCGTTGATTCAAACTTACACTCCCGAAAATCCCATTATGAGTTTGGCAGCGGCTCAAAATTATGACGAATTTTACAATTCTGAAATAAAAATCCGAAAGACAATGCTGTATCCGCCGTTTTGCGAGATTTGCATGATTGGGTTTGTAAGTCAAAAGGAAGTTCGTTGTGCGGAAGCGGCGGCATTATTTACGCAGGAATTGTGCAAAATAATGAAAGAAAATTACAGTGACTTGCCTGTGAGAATATTGGGACCTTCTCCCGCAGCTGTGTATCGGGTTAATAATAAGTACAGATACAAGCTTATTTTAAAAATTAAGAACACCGTAAAATTTCGTCAAATGCTTTCGGAAGTATTGATTGACTTTACAAAGAGCAGAAAATATAATGATGTTACGGTTTATGCAGATATTAACCCCGATAACATTTTATAAAAATAAAGGAGCATAATAAAAATATGGCATTAAGAGATATCGTAAAAGAGGGCGACAGGATTTTAACAAAAAAGTGCCGTCCCGTTGAAAAATTTGACCAAAAGCTTGCAACGCTTCTTGATGATATGGCGGAAACATTAAAGCTTGCAAACGGCGTGGGGCTTGCCGCTCCGCAAGTTGGTATATTGAGAAGAGTTTGCATTGTTGACATAGGCGATGAGGAGGGATTAATAGAATTAGTCAATCCCGAGATAATAGAATCCGAGGGTACTCAAAGCGGAGCAGAGGGCTGTCTTTCATGTCCGAACGAATACGGAATAGTTGAACGCCCAATGAATGTTACTGTTAAGGCTCAAAACAGAAACGGCGAAGTTTTCACAATAAAAGGCAAGGAATTGAAAGCACGTGCGTTTTGTCATGAAATTGACCATTTAAACGGCATTATATTTAAGCAAAAGGTTGAAAGAATGCTTCGCCCCGATGAAATTGAGGACGATTGATTAAAGGAGATACAATCTTATGAATATTGTTTTCATGGGAACACCTGATTTTGCCGTTCCGTCGCTTGAGGCTTTAATCAAAAGCGAAGTTTATAATGTTCGGGCAGTTTATACGCAGCCCGACAAGCCTGTCGGAAGAAAAAAAGTAATGACTCCGCCCGATGTGAAAGTTTGCGCGGAAAAATATGGAATAAAAGTATTTCAGCCGACAACATTTAAAGACAGTTCTGTTGTGGAAGAACTGAAAAATTTTTCTCCCGATGTGATTGTTGTAATTGCTTACGGAAAGCTTTTGCCGCAGTCTGTTTTAGATATTCCAAAATACGGCTGTATCAATATTCACGGTTCATTGCTGCCCAAGCTGAGAGGAGCAGCTCCCATACAGCGCGCGGTAATAAACGGAGATGAAGAAACGGGCATCACTTCCATGATGTTGGACGCCGGACTTGATACGGGCGATATGCTCGTTAAAGAAAGCGTAAAAATTCTGCCTGACGAAACAGCGGGGGAATTGTTTGACCGACTTTCAAATCTTGGTACAAAGGTTTTGTTTGATACGCTGGAAAAAATAGAAAACTGCTCTTTGACAAGAACAAAACAGGACGACAGCTTGTCTACTTATGCGGCAATGCTGTCAAAAGATGAGTGCGTAATTGATTGGAATTTATCGGCACAAACCGTACATAATAAGGTTAGAGGCATGAATCCGTGGCCTGTTGCCGTGACAATGTTCAAGGGAAAGAAGCTGAAGATTTTTCGGACGAAGCTTTGCGATAAAAGCGGAACGCCGGGCGAAGTTATTTCCGTAAATCCGCCTGTTATTGCCTGCGGAGTTGGTTCTGTTGAACTGATTGAAGTTCAGCTTGAGGGCAAAAATAAGATGAGCGCAGAAGAGTTCTTTCGTGGTCAAAGAATTACGGCAGGAAGCAGAATTGAGTGATAATTATGCAGAATTCCCGATATTTAGCTTTTAAAGCATTATACAAGATTGAAAGTGAGAATGCCTATTCCAATTTGACTCTTGATTCGTTTTTAAAAAATTCGGATTTAGACGCAAGAAATGCAGCGTTTGTATCATCATTGTTTTACGGTGTTCTTGAGAAAAAATTATCATTGGATTATATTATATCCTGTTTTTCTTCTATGCGGCTGAAAAAAATCGAACTAAAGACTTTAATTATTTTGCGGCTGGGCGTTTATCAAATGGTGTTTATGGATAAAATTCCCGATTCGGCGGCAGTTAACGAGTCTGTAAAAATTTGCAAGAAAGAAAAATTATATCAGTCATCGGGATTTGTAAACGGTGTTCTCAGAAGTATCGCAAGGTCTGAAGAACGCTTTCCGCTGCCGGATAAGGGTAATGTTGAAGAGTATCTTTCTGTGAAATATTCATGTCCTAAGAATATAGTTTCTCTATGGATTAATGATTATTCAAAAGAAATTGCGGAAGAAATTCTTAACAGTTTGTTCGGACGTTCTCCGGTGTATGTGCGTGTTAATACTCTCAAAGTTACTTGTGATGAATTGATAGAAATGTTGAAAAGCGAGGGTATAGAGGCAAAGGCTGCTCCTTATCCCGAAAATGCCTTGGAATTAAATTATGTCGGTTCAATTTCGGAAACAAACTGCTTTAAAAAAGGTCTTTTTCATGTTCAGGATTTATCATCTCAGATATGCTGCAAAGTATTATCTCCTTGGAAAAATGACATTGTTTCAGATGTTTGTTCCGCTCCCGGCGGAAAAGCTTTTAATATTGCTCAAAGACTTAACGGAACAGGAACAGTATTTTGCAGTGATATCCATGAGCATAAGCTGCGTTTAATTGAAAACGGAGCGAAAAGGCTTGGCATAGATAACATAAAAGTATATAAGCGAGATGCACTTAGTATTGAACCGCTTGAAATGTCCGATAGAATTTTGTGCGATGTTCCGTGCTCGGGACTGGGAGTAATTCGCAGAAAGCCTGAAATTCGCTACAAAAACGATTTAGGACTTGACACGCTTCCCAATATTCAGTATAAGATTCTTGAAAACTCGGCACAATATCTTAAAAGCGGCGGCATGCTTGTCTATTCGACTTGTACTTTGCACCGTGCCGAAAACGGCGGTGTAGTGGATAAGTTTTTAGTTGCTCATGAAGAATTTGAACCTGTCTCAGTATCTGATTTTTTGCCCGAAAGCATTTGTTCTGTTATCGAAGAACCTTGCGGTCAGTTTACTTTATTTCCACAGGCGAATAATACGGACGGCTTTTTTATAAGCTTAATGCGTAAGAGGTGATTATTTTGACGGATTTGACAGATATAAAATCATTTTCTTTAAAAGAACTGGAAGAAGAGCTTTCCGCAAAATATTCTCTTCCAAAATTTAGGGCAAGACAAGTTTATAAATGGCTTACGCTTGGAGTAAGCACTTTTGATGAAATGACGGACATTTCTAAAGAATTACGTAACAATCTTAGTAAAAGTTATTACATCTCTGTTGCAATTATTGAAAAAAAACTCATTTCGGTTTATGATAAAACAGTTAAGTATTTATTTCGTTTTAATGACGGAGAGTTTGTTGAAAGCGTGGTTATGCACTATCATCATGGGGATACAATCTGCATATCAACTCAGGTGGGCTGCAAAATGGGCTGTACTTTTTGCGCAACGGGAAAAAGCGGATTTTCGAGAAATCTTCTCCCTTCTGAAATGCTTTCGCAGATTCAGGCAGCGCAAAAGGATTTGGGAATACGTATTTCAAACATAGTATTAATGGGCATGGGCGAACCGCTTGATAATTATGACAATGTTGTTAAATTTTTAAGAATTGTTTCTTCCGAAGAAAGTCTTAATATCGGAATGAGGCATATTTCTCTTTCAACGTGCGGTTTAGTAAATAAAATATACGAGCTTGAAAAAGAAAATTTTCAGCTTACTTTATCCGTATCGCTGCATGCGCCAAACAATGAAATACGCAGCCGGACAATGCCCGTTAATAAAAAATATCCCATTGAGGATTTGTTGAAAGCATGCCGTCATTATGCCAATGTAACGGGACGCAGAATTTCGTTTGAATATGCAATGATTAGCGGCGTCAACGATTCGAACGCATGCGCCGAAGAATTGGCAAAAAAATTGAAAGGCATTTTATGCCATGTCAATTTAATTCCTGTCAATGAAGTTGAGGGGACAGGCTATAAAAAAAGCAAAACGGAAAGGCAAAAAGCCTTTATTAATATTCTCGGCAAAGTTGGAATAACTGCGACTGTAAGAAGAACGCTTGGTTCGGATATCAACGCATCTTGCGGACAGCTGAGGAGAAATACCATTACGGCGAAAAATCTTTCGGTTTGATCATAAGGCAAAGGAGGAATAAAATTGCAGATATTTTTTAAGACAGATGTTGGTTTGGTAAGAAGCTGCAACCAGGACGCATGCCGTTACGGTGTCTTTTCAGATGACAGCGTGTGGTCGGTAGTGTGCGACGGTATGGGAGGAGCTAACGGCGGAAGCGTTGCAAGTTCCGAGGCAGTGGAAGAAATCAGCAAAATTCTTTCGGAAAATTACAATGCGGAGATGACCGATGAACAAATTCAAGAGCTTATGACAGCGTCTGTAGCCTCTGCGAACAACAGAGTTTTCGCTATGTCTTGTGAACACGAAAATCTGAGGGGAATGGGAACTACGGTTGAACTGGCATTAGTTCGCAGCGGAAAACTTCACGTTGTGCATGCGGGTGACAGCAGAGTTTATTTAATTAACAAAGACGGGATTTCACAAGTAACGGTGGATCACTCTTTGGTGCAGCAAATGGTTGACAGAGGGCAGCTTACTCCGGAAGAAGCAAGAGTACACCCCGGCAAAAACTTTATAACAAGAGCCCTTGGCGTGGAAGACACTTTGGAAACAGATTTCATTACACGCCCGTTTGAGAAAGACAATGTTGTCATTATGTGTACTGACGGTTTGAGCAATTATTTTGAAGACGGCGAACTGCTGTACGTGTTGAAAAATACGGAACATGAAAATATTGCCGAGCGGTTTGTAGAAATAGCAAAGGAAAGAGGAGGCAGTGACAACATCACTGTTACTGTGTTGTTTAATGAGTAAAGGGAAAAGGAGAGAAAATAATGGCGGAGGATAAATATGTCGGCAAAAGGCTTGACGGCCGCTATGAAATCGGCGAGGTGATCGGTGAGGGCGGCATGGCTGTTGTGTACAGCGCATGGGACAGCGAAGCTCAGATCCCCGTTGCCATAAAAATCCTGAGAGATGAGTATTTGGGTAACGATGAGTTTATCAGAAGATTTAAGGACGAATCAAAAGCTATCGCTGTTTTGTCACACCCCAATATTGTAAAAGTATATGACGTAAGTTTTGGCGACAGAATACAGTATATTGTCATGGAATATATTGACGGTATTACTTTAAAAGATTACATTGAAAAAAGCGGTCCTATCCATTGGAGAGAAACCATTCATTTTATTTTGCAAACTCTAAAGGCTCTCCAACATGCGCATGACAAAGGTATTATTCACCGTGATATTAAACCTCAAAATATAATGCTTTTAGAGGACGGAACTATTAAAGTTACCGACTTTGGAATCGCTCGTTTTTCAAAAGATACCACACGGTCGATGACCATGACAAATAAAGCAATCGGCTCTGTGCATTACATTTCACCCGAGCAGGCAAGAGGAGAACCGACAGACGCAAAGTCGGATTTGTATTCGCTTGGCGTTATGATGTATGAAATGCTTACCGGAAATCTGCCGTTTGATGCGGACAGCGCTGTTTCGGTAGCTATTATGCAGCTGCAGTCAGACCCCGAACCTCCACGAAAAATAAATCCGGATATCCCTGTCGGTCTGGAAGAAATTGTTATCAAGACCATGCAGAAAGACCCCAAAAAGAGATATCGTTCAGCCTCTGAAATGTATGCCGACTTGATTAGATTCAAGAAAAACCCGTCTATTGTATTCAATTTTAACTATGATGACATACCCGAAGAACCTGTAAAGCCGCAGGTGAATACGGTTAAAAAAATCGAAACAAAGTCAGAGTATAAAGACGATGACGATTGGGACGATGACGATGACGACAGGGGAACAAGCCCTGTTGTGCAGGCAATTATCGGTTCGGGAATTGCGTTTGCAGCGGTTTTGCTTGTGTTTTTGGTTTTGGCAGTATTCAAAGGTTTCAGCAATAACTCGACTACCGACGTATTGGTTCCCAATTTGATTGGACTGCATTTTACAGACGTAAATAAAGACAAAGTAACTTATAACTTCAAGTGGGACGTCACAAATATTTATGACGCGGACAAACCCCTTGATATTATTATAAGTCAAAGCCCCGAACCCAGTGAGAAAAGAATTAAAGAAGGCTCGACTATTCAAGTTACTGTTAACAGTGAGGAAACAACAATTAATTTGCCGAATGTTGACGGACGAACAAAAGACGATGCCGTGCAAAAAATGAAGTCGGCTCACTTAGTCCCCGAAGTTCTTATGGTTCTTGATAATCAGACGGCAGAGGGGTATGTCAAGCAGACTTATCCGTTGTCAGGCGCAAAGGTAACTATTGATTCATCGGTTAAGATTTACGTAAGCAAAAAAGCAGGCGAAGCAAAGATTGAAGTTCCTAATCTGGTAGGACTTACTCTTTCGGAAGCGCAGTCAAAGCTTGTTGAAGTCGGTCTTAATTACAATGGATACTCCTATATGGAAAGTACGGTTGCAAAGGATAAAATAGTTGCTCAGAACCCCTTGAGAGGCGCAAAAGTCAATAAAGGAACAAATGTGACGGTAATTCTTTCAGAGGGACCGCCGAGAAACGTATCGCTGTCGCATACGGTAGATCTTCCGGCTGATGTTGCATCGTCGGTTAAGTTTGAAGTAATTATTGACGGCGAAGTAGACAACTCATACACAAAGTCTATTGTGCCTAAATATGCGAAACAGTATACTTTGTCAGTGTCAAGAATGAGTACGGTAGGTTCTCTGCAAGTAGTAGTTGCCCTTAACGAGCATACGTACCGCGTTTATAATTTTGACTTTGCAAACAATACCGTTACGCCTTTGGAATCCTATGATTTTGTTCTTGACGATACCGATACAGAAACAGATACTGAAACTGAAACCGATGACGGAAATACAAGCAATACAGAATCTGATACGGAATCTTTGTCGTCTGATGACACTTCTTCGGAAAATTATTATGAAGATACGGACACATCTGATTATGAAGACGATACCGAATCGTATGTGTCAAGCGACGAGCCTGTAATATCGTATGAGCCTGTAGAATCTGTTGTTCCGTCAGAGCCGTTGGAAGAGCCTTACGATGATGAAAGCGAAGATTATTCGTATGGAGAATAAGTCGTGAGCGGGGCAAAGACCCTTGACGGCATTATACTAAAGTCAATCGGCGGTTTCTATTATGTGGAAGCCGCCGATGAAATATATGAATGCAAAGCAAGGGGAGTTTTCAGAAATAAAGGTTACAAGCCTGTTGTGGGCGATAAAGTAACAGTGACAGCGCCGGAAAACGGCTATTGTATGATTGAAAGTATCCATGACAGAAAAAACAGTCTGATACGTCCGCCGTTGGCTAATATAGATACTCTTATTATTGTGGCTTCAACGTGCAGTCCGAACCCGAATCTTCTTGTAATTGATAAAATGACGGCAGCGGCCGTAAATAAAGGAATTACGCCCGTTATTGTTTTTTCAAAATCGGATTTAAAATCTCCTGATGAAATTCAAAAAATTTATGAAAAATCCGGCATACGTTCAATCGCTTTTTCAACGGTTGACAAACGAGGACTTGAAGAAATAAGGAGTATTTTGCCCGGTAAGGTTACTGCTCTTACAGGAAATTCAGGCGTAGGAAAGTCTTCTTTGCTGAATGTTCTTTTTCCGGATTTGCTGTTGGATACCGGAGATATAAGCCGGAAACTCGGCAGAGGAAGACATACCACAAGGTCGGTAGAATTGTACAAATTTAACGACGGTTATGTAGCGGATACGCCGGGCTTTTCTACGGTTGACTTAGAAAGATACGAAATTATAGAAAAAGAGAATTTAAAATATGCTTTTCCCGAATTTGCCGATTATTTGGGGAATTGCCGTTTTAATTCCTGCAATCACCTTTGTGAAAAGGGCTGCGCCGTGATACAGGCAGTGGAAGAGGGAAAAATCAGCCGTTCGCGTCACGAAAGCTTTGTCACAATGTACAATGAGGTAAAGGATTTGAAAAAATGGTAAAAGATGAACAGCGATGTGTTATAGTATGCGCTTCACCCGACTTGACGAGTGAATTTGTCATACAAAAAATTCAGCCTGATGATTATGTGATATGCGCAGATGCCGGAGCGGACGTATTGCTTTTGGCAGGAATTGTTCCGAATGTCATCGTAGGCGATTTTGATTCTTCTCAACATTATTCTTATTTTCAAACAACAGAAAAAATATATCTGTCGGTTCATAAAGAGGAAACCGATACGATGCACTGCGCGGAAGAAGCCGTAAAGAGAGGCTTTAAGCAAATATTGCTGATTGGAGCAACGGGCGGCAGGCTTGACCATACGTTGGCTAATTTGTCAGTACTGCTTTATTTGAGCCAAAACGGAATATATGCCGAAATGCAGGACCAATTTAATACTGCTGTACTGCTTCAAAAAGGAACTAATATTTTAGAGGACGTTAAGGGAAAGACAATTTCCGTTATACCATTTGCCTGTGATTCGGCAGTGCTTACATACAGCGGTTTGTACTATCCTTTGGACAAGGGATTAGTTAAAGCGTCTTACCCGTATACTATCAGCAATTATGCAACAGAAGAAACCGTAAAGATTATTCTTCACCGAGGCACCGCTTTAATGATTATTTCCGAGTCGCTGCCGGCTTAAACATATAATAATTAAATAATCACACTTTTCAAAATTCTGTATATAATGTATTAACGCAGTCAAATGCTAAAGCAGATTTGGTGGTGAGATAAAATGTGCCGCAGTAACTGTGCATCAAAATGTGCGTTGGCTTTCGGCATAGGACTTATTGTCGGTTCTTTTTGTGAGAGCGGATTTGCACTTTTCTTGGTTGGAGTTGCAGTGATAATTTTATCGCTCGCCCTGAAAATCAGATAAACGGAGGAGTTAAGTATGAAATTTATCGTTATTGACAATCCTAAGTTTTTTGGTTTTGTTCTGAGAAGAATGTTTAAAATAAAAAAGATTAAAGAAGAAACGTTATAAAGTATTAATTTCAAAAAAGGGGTTTTTGTACCCCTTTTTTTGTTGAAAATGATTAATAATTATGATATAATCATTAATAGATTTGCATAAGGAAGAGGGTGAAAGCGTGTCATTTGTCCATTTGCATCTTCACAGTGAGTATTCGCTTCTGGACGGAGCGTGCAGACTGAAAAAAATGGTTCGTTCCGTTAAGGACAAGGGGCAAAATGCCGTTGCTGTAACTGACCACGGCAATATGTTTGCCGCAGTAGATTTTTTTAAAGCAGCAAAAGAAGTTGGAATTAAGCCTATTATAGGCTGTGAGATTTATGTGGCGAGCAGAACAATTTATGATAAAACTGTCGAATATGATTCTCGTTCAAATCACTTGATTTTACTGTGTAAAGATGAAACAGGATACCGTAATTTGATTAAACTTGTTTCTGTTGCTTGGACAGAAGGGTTTTATCGTAAGCCGAGGATTGACCATGAGCTTTTGGAAAAGTATCACGATGGATTAATTTGTCTGTCGGCATGTCTTGCCGGAGAAATTCCGCAGGCTGTTTTAAACGATGATATTAAGAAAGCATATGAAACGGCAAAGTATTATAATAATTTGTTCGGCGAGGGTAATTTTTATCTCGAAATGCAGTATCATTTCATTGAAAATCAAGCAAAAGTAAACGACGCTTTATTAAAAATATCGTCCGATTTGAATATACCTCTTGTTGCTACTAACGACTGTCATTATATAGACAAAGCAGATTCCGAAATGCACAGCGTTCTTTTGTGCATTCAAACCGGCCATACTCTTGAAGACGAAGACCGTATGGAATTTCAAACCGAAGAGTTTTATATAAAGACAGAAAGCGAAATGAGAGAGTTGTTTCCGAATATACCGCAGGCTTTGAGCAACACGCAGATAATAGCAGACAAATGTAATTTTGAATTTGATTTTGGAAACACAAAACTGCCGCATTTTGAAGTGCCTAACGGAGAAAATCATTTTGAATATTTAAAAAGACATTGTTATGACGGACTGTACAAAAATTACGGGAATAATCCAAGTCCCGATTTGTTTAAGCGTTTGGACTACGAATTAGACGTTATAAATAAAATGGGTTATGTCGATTATTATTTGATAGTGAATGATTTTGTGCAGTATGCAAAATCAAATGACATTCCCGTAGCTCCGGGGAGAGGTTCGGGAGCGGGAAGTTTAGCGGCGTATTGTATAGGCATTACGGGAATTGACCCTATAAAATACAATTTGATATTCGAACGTTTTTTAAATCCCGAGCGTGTGAGCATGCCTGATTTTGACATAGATTTTTGTAAAGAAAGACGTCATGAAGTTATCGAGTATGTTATAAGGAAATACGGAGCAGACCATGTCGCACAGATTATCGCTTTTGGAACAATGGCTGCAAAAGCAGCCGTTCGAGATGTAGGACGAGTTCTTAATATGCCTTATTCAACTGTTGATATGGTTGCAAAGCAAATTCCGTTTGAAATAGGTATGACCATTGATAAAGCTCTTTCGGTTTCTTCCGAACTAAAGAAGAGGCATGATAACGAACCGCAAATTAAGCGTTTAATAGACATGGCAAAAAGCATAGAGGGAATGCCACGTCATGCAACAACTCATGCCGCAGGAGTTGTAATAACTCGAAATCCCGTAGACAGTTATGTTCCGCTTGCAAAAAATGACGATGCAGTTGTTACTCAGTATACAATGACCCGATTGGAAGAATTGGGACTTTTGAAAATGGACTTTTTGGGTTCGAGAAATATGACCGTTTTACACAGCACAAAACAGCTGATACTTGAAAAAAATCCCGGTTTTAGAGAAGAAATCATTAATTATGAAGACAACAAAGTTTTTGAGATGATATCGCAAGGCTATACGGACGGTGTGTTTCAGTTTGAATCGGCAGGCATGAAAAATATGCTCATGCAGCTTAAACCCGAAAGGATAGAAGATTTGATTGCGGCAATTTCTCTTTACCGTCCGGGTCCCATGGACTCAATTCCGACTTACATTCACAACAGACACAATCCGCAGGACGTGAAGTATAAACACCCTATGCTTAAAGAAATACTTGACGTTACATACGGCTGTATTGTGTATCAAGAGCAGGTTATGCAGATTTTCCGAACGCTTGCCGGATATTCGCTTGGCAGGGCTGATATTGTCCGCCGAGCTATGTCTAAAAAGAAAAAAGACGTTATGGAGCATGAAAAACATATTTTTATTTACGGAGAATGCGGCAAAAATGGGGAAGTCATTGTAGACGGCTGTGTTCGCAGGGGCATAGATGAAAAAATTGCAAGTGAAATTTTTTCGGAAATGGAAAGTTTTGCGTCTTACGCTTTTAATAAATCTCACGCAGCCGCTTATTCGGTAGTATCGTACATGACCGCATGGTATAAATATTATTATCCAAAAGAATTTATGGCGTCGCTTTTGACGAGCGTTCTTGACGGTTCAACACGTTTGCCCGTATATATTGAAGAATGTAACCGCATGAAAATTAAAATTTTGCCGCCTCATGTCAACACCGGTGAGAATGGTTTTACTGTTCATGAAGATTCTATTGCTTTTGGCATACGAGCTATAAAAAATCTCGGAAATCAATTTATAGACGAAATAGTCAAGGAGAGAAAAAAATCACCGTTTAAAAGCTTTTATGATTTTTGCAGCAGAATGTACGGAAAATCCATGAACATAAGAGCTGTTGAAAGTTTAATAAAGGCAGGAGCGTTGGACGGATTGGGAGCAAATCGTCATCAAATGTTAATGTCTATGAAAAGCATAATAGACGGAATAGAGGAAGAAAGACGATATAATCTTGAGGGACAACTGTCTTTTTTTGACGATGAAAATGTTTCTGTTCAAAACGGCTATGATTATCCTAAGGCAGAGGAATTTTCTTTTCAGGATTTATTGTACATGGAGAAAGAAGTAACAGGCTTGTTTCTTTCGGGGCATCCGCTTTTGGAGTATCAGCCGTATATTAAGGAAATCAAATGCGACAGGATTGCTGATATTTTAGATAACGGTCAATCGTATACCAATAAAAAAGTGAGGATTGTCGCTGTAATTGATTTTGTTAAGACTATTTCTACCAAAAACGGCGATTTAATGGCATTTGTAGTGATAGAGGATATGACGGGCAGTATGGAAATGATTGTTTTTCCAAATACTTTTGCAGAACACAACAAAAAATTTATGGTAGGAAATATTGTTGAAATTTTGGCAAATGTAGATATCAAAGATGAAGAAGAGCCGAAGCTGCTTTGCGACAGCTTAAAACTTTCGCCAAAAGAGCCTGTAAAAAATGTTTCTCAAAATAAGAAAGGCCCCCAAAGAATTTTTATAAAGCTGCCGTCTAAAAATTCAAAGGAATATAAATATGTTAATAAACTCATTGCCGTATTTGAGGGAACAAGTCCTGTTTCGCTGTACTATGCGGACACAAAAACATACGAACATCTTCCGCATAAATACGATTTGTATTTAAACGATGTCTTAGTCAAAGAATTAAAAAGAGTTTTGGGAGAAAATGCGGTAGTTATAAAGTAGATTTTATAAATTTAGTTTAATTTTCGGGAAAATATTTTGGGAAAATATCTTGTTATTTTGCCAAAAATGTATTATAATTAATTCGATTGGAATATTAAAGGAGGACTATTTATGTCACAGAAAGCCATTGCAGTATTAACAAGCGGCGGTGATGCGCCGGGCATGAATGCTGCGGTAAGAGCTGTTGTAAGAACAGGTATTTCCAAGGGGATGAAGGTTTACGGAGTAAAGCGTGGTTATAACGGTCTTCTCAATCGTGATGTAGAAGAACTTAACCTTCGCAGCGTTTCAAATATTATCCAGCGTGGCGGTACGGTTTTATATACAGCAAGAAGCGAGGAGTACAACACTCCGGCAGGCGTAAAAAAAGCCGCAGATTATTGCAGGGACTTGGGAGTTTCAGGCGTTGTTGTTATCGGCGGCGACGGCTCGTTCAGAGGAGCAAGAGATCTTACGGGCGAGGGCATTCCCTGCGTATGTATTCCCGGTACGATAGACAACGACATTGCATGCAGTGAGTACACGGTTGGTTTTGATACGGCAATGAATACCGCTATGGAAATGGTTGATAAAATTCGCGATACGGCTCAGTCGCATGACCGCTGTTCGGTTGTTGAAGTAATGGGCAGACGCTGCGGAGATATAGCGTTGCAGACCGGTATTGCAGTTGGAGCGGCGTCTATTCTTGTACCGGAAATTGAATACGACCTTGAAAAAGACGTTATCTCCAGAATTTTGGAAAATCAGCAGAACGGCAAAAAGCATTTTATTATTGTTGTTGCAGAGGGCGTTGGAAAGGTTAACGAAATTGCTACTTATATTCAAAACCGAACAGGCATTGAGTCGAGAGTAACAATTCTTGGACACGTTCAAAGAGGCGGCTCTCCTACGCTTCGTGACAGAGTTGTCGCAAGCGAAATGGGACACAAAGCCGTTGAGCTTTTGCAAAATGGCATAGGAAACAGAGTTGTCGCAATGAAAAATGGCAAAATCGTTGATTATGACATTACCGAGGCTCTTAACATGAAACGTGTGTTTGATAAAAACTTATACGATATTGCGCATACTATTTCTATTTAAATTTGCGTAAAAAAATAAATATACAAAATACATACTATAATCTGTAATTTTTTGTATGATTTGTTTGGAAAAGTTTTGCGTTACTCAGAAAAGTAAACTCTATTTTGAAAAATTGTAAACTTTTTTTTAAAAATAGGTATTGCAATTTTTTAAAAGCTGTTGTATAATCTAAGTACTGGTATTGGTCATTTGAAAATGACGATTTATTTACAGGAGGAAATAACTATGAATAAGAAGTTTATCAGTGTTATCATGGCTGCAATTCTTGCAGTTTCTGTTGCGGCAGTTGGTGCAGACGCAGCCGAGGTTGAAGTTGAAGCTTCAAAGGGAGAAAAAGGTACATTCTTCTTTGATACGGGTGCTTGGAATTCCTCAAAGCTTCAGTTCTACATTTGGGATGACACATCAGGTTTGAAGGCAACTAAGAACGGCTGGTCAGAGGCTAATGACTGGGGTTCGAACAAGAAGCTTGGCGGTACGTTAAGAGAAGATATGAGCGGTGAAGGCAACATCTTTGAATCTTACGAAGTTGAACTTGAGCCGGATCATGTTTATTTTGTAATCTTTAACGACCCTGATCACGGTCAAACATTTGACTGCTGTCTTTCTGTAGAAGCTTTCGGTAAGACTGCGCACAGAACGGGCAATATGCTTGAAAATCCTGTTGACAGTGAAAAGACGGCAGAAGAGGCAGTGTTTGAGGACGATAACGGCACTATTATTCTTGGCGCAAAGCTTTGCATTACTTCTTCGGGTAAAATTCAAGGTCAAACCATTCCGGCAGGAACAAACAGAGCTCATGAGGTTTCTACTTTCGTTTTGAAGTATCTTGGAACAAAAGAGAAGCTTTCCGGTGCTGATGTTGTTACAACAGATATTTTGGATCAGGCTTACAGCAAATTCGAAGTAACAGCTGACGAGGTTTGGGAAGATTATTTGAAGTTCGAAACAGAGCCGAGTTACAGCAAAACTTATGAAGAGAACAAAGATAAATATAATAAAGAAGAAGCTAAGAAGATGATCAGACCTACAGCTGCTGAGGAAGAGAAGAAAGACAGCGACACTGACAGTAACAGCGACACTGACAGCAGCAGCGGCAACAGCGGCAGCAGCGGCAGCACAGGCAGCACAAGTACCGGCACAACAAAAACTACAACAGGTACTACAACAGGCACCACAACAGGTTCTACTTCTACAGGCAGTACAGAAGCAACCGCAGGCGATGCAGCAGCTACTTCTACAGGCGACACAACAGGCACATCTGCATTTGCAGGTATCCTCGTTGCAGCAGCAGCTACAATCCTTGCAACTCGCAAGAAGATTAAGGACTAATTTGTTGATTTATATTGGCTTGTGTCTTTAAAGGACATAAGTTTGACCTTCGGTATTTTGCCGAGGGTCTTTTTTTATAAATTTTGCTTATTTTTTTACTAATATTTTTTAAAATCACTTGAAATTATTATGAAACTGTTATATAATATTAGTATCCAATGGTAAACAGGGGCGTTTACCGAAAAAATATAAACAGGAGTGTTTTTTATGGGCAAGAAAACTTTATGCATTGTTTTGGCAGCACTGCTCACCGCGTCAACGCTAGCAGTTGCAGCAAGCGCAGCCGAAGTTGAGAAGGAAACTTCAACAGGCACTAAAGGCACAATTTTCTTTGATACCGGCGATTGGAACTCTACAAAGCTTCAGTTCTACATTTGGGACGATACAAACGGCATGAAAGCAACTAAAAGTGGTTGGATTGACGGTAATCCTTGGGGTTCGCAAAAGAAACTTGGAGGTACTTTGAGAGAAGATCTTAGCGGTAAGGACGGTAACAAAGGTAATGTGTTCGAGTCTTATGAAATTGAACTGGAGTCGGATCATGTATATTGTGTAATTTTTAACGATCCCGACCACGGTCAGACATTTGACTGCTGTTTGACAGCAGAGGCTTTTGGTGTAACCGCTGATGAGGTTTGGGAAGATTATTTGAAGTTCCCGACAGAACCAAGCTATGCAGGAACATATGAGGAGAATAAGGACAAATACAATGAAGAGGAAGCAAAGAAAGTTATTAGACCTTCCGAAGGTACAGAAAAACCCGATCCGGTTCCCACTCCAAATCCGACCGAACCACAAAAAGGTAAGATTTTCTTTGATACCGGCGATTGGAATTCTACAAAGCTCCAGTTCTACATTTGGGACGATACAAACGGCATGAAAGCAACTAAAGACGGTTGGGTTGACGCTAATCCTTGGGGTTCGAATAAGAAACTCGGCGGTACGTTATTAACAGAGGTAAGCGATGATATGCAAGCTAAGGGTAAAGTATTCGAATCTTATGAAGTTGAACTTGACCCCACGCATATTTATTTTGTAATCTTTAATGACCCCGACCACGGTCAGACATTTGACTGCTGTCTTTCTGTAGACGCTTTGGGAGATATCGCATACAGAACAGGCAATATTCTTGAAAATCCTGTTGACAGTGAGAAAACGGCGGAAGAAGCTGCGTTTAAGAAGAGCGGACTTGGCGCAAAGCTTTGTCTTACGTCTTCGGGCAAACTTCAGGGAAGCACAATTCCTGTCGGAACAAATTGCCCCGGTGAAGTTGCCACATTTATTTTTAAATATTTAGGTCAGAAAGAGAAAATTTCGGGCGAAGACATTGTAACAAAGGACATTGTTAAAAAGGCAATCGAAGCATTCGGAACAACGGCAGACGACGTATGGGCAGAGTATCAGAAGCATGAGGGCGAAGAAAATTATCAGGCTGACGAAGCTAAAGCTGTTCTTGGTTTGAGCGGTTCTGAAAATCCAGACCCACAGCCTCAGCCAATCGGTCCTGCTTTGGGCGATGTTGACGGCGACGGAGCAATAACATCTATGGATTCGTTCGTTATTTTGAGAGTATCCGTAGGCTTGGAGAGCTATTCGGAAGATCAGACAAAGTTGGCTGACGTAGATGCAGACGGTGAAATTACTTCGGGTGACGCTTTCTTTGTATTGAGAAGATCTGTTGGTTTGACAACACCGTATGCAATCGGATAATTGTTTTTAACCTAAATGGGCAAGAAGTCCCCCACCTCTTAGGTGGAGGGATGAATTGTCCGTCAGCCGCAAGGCTGACTTTTTCCTTGACAATATAAATATGTGTTGCTAAAATATACATATAGGGTTTCCAAAAGTTGTTCG
>CACWIU010000006.1 GCA_902761025.1 uncultured Ruminococcus sp.
AAGCCCTTAACAATATATTATTCCACAAAATTGTAAATATTTAAATTTGTAAAAAACGTTAAAAAGGATGAGAAAAATGGCAAAAGCAAAAAGCGCGTATATTTGTTCGGAGTGCGGATATGAATCGCCGAAATGGTACGGTAAATGTCCATGCTGCGGAGAATGGAATACTATGAATGAAGAGTTAGTAACACCGGTTGTCAAAGCAGCCGAAAAGAAAATATCGACTGTTAATTCATACTCTGCTCCTTTGAAACTGGGAGAAATAACTACAAACGATGAATTTCGCTATAAGACAGGAATAGGAGAATTGGACAATGTGCTTGGGGGAGGCATTGTCAAAGGTTCGCTTGTTTTGATAGGCGGTGACCCCGGAATAGGAAAGTCAACAATTTTATTGCAGGTTTGTCAAAATTTAGGCAGTAAAATTAAAATATTATATGTTTCGGGAGAAGAGTCACGCCGCCAAATTAAGCTTAGGGCGGATAGATTAGGGGTAACAAGTGAAATGCTTGTTATGACTGAAACCGATATTGAAATTATTTCCGAACAAATAAAATCTGTTCAGCCCGAACTTGTTATTATAGATTCCATTCAAACAATGAATTTAACACAGCTTAATTCATCTCCGGGCAGCGTAACTCAAGTTAGAGAATGTACAAATGTATTAATGAGAACTGCAAAGTCGCTGGAAATACCTGTTATTGTCGTAGGTCATGTTAATAAAGACGGCGCTATTGCAGGTCCGAAAGTCCTTGAGCATATAGTTGACGCAGTTTTGTATTTTGAGGGAGATAAACAGCTTACTTACAGAATATTAAGAGCCGTAAAAAATCGTTTTGGCTCTACAAATGAAATAGGTGTGTTTGAAATGACATATCAAGGCTTGAAAGAAGTTGTAAATCCGTCACTGCTGTTATTGTCGGGACGTCCGACAGGAGTTTCGGGAACTTGCGTAGCCTGCACAATGGAAGGTTCTCGTCCTATTCTTGCAGAAGTACAGGCGCTTGCGACTAATTCGGGATATGCCACGGCTCGCCGTATGGCAACGGGATTTGACTATAACAGAATGAATCTTCTTATTGCAGTATTGGAAAAAAAAGGCGGTTATTACTTTGCCGGAGCCGACACATATGTAAATGTTGTAGGAGGATTCAAGCTTGACGAACGTGCGGTAGACTTGTGCGTAGCTTTGGCATTGGTAAGCAGTCTAAAAGACATAGCAATACCCGATGACGTAATTGCATTTGGAGAAATCGGACTGGCAGGGGAAATACGTTCGGTTTCGCATGTTGAAAAAAGAATTAAAGAGGCGGCACGTTTAGGCTTTAAGCGTTGCATATTGCCTTATTATAATTTAAAAAATTTATCAAAAGATATTGATTCCGATATTGAGCTGTTTGGTGTGAGAAGCATAAGACAAGCAGTTAAGACAATTATGGATTAATATAAAATAAAAAAGATATAAAAAGGAAACAAATCTTTATGGAACAATCATTGAGAAAATCTGTTTTTGAATTTGTTAAAAAAAGATATAACAGTGAGATTGAATATTTATGGCAAAAGTTTCCCGGATATGCAGTGTTTCGCCATGATGACAACAGAAAATGGTATGGAATTGTAATGAATATTCCTTACCGAAAACTTGGGGTAGATAAAGAGGGAATTGTTGATATACTTAATGTTAAATTGGACGATGTATTATTGAGAGATTTATTGATTCAGCAAGAGGGGTATTTTATTGGTTATCACATCAGCCGTGGAAGCTGGATTTCGATATTGCTTGACGGAACAGTGAAAATGAGTGAAATAGAGAATCTCATTGAAACAAGCTACAAAGTGACTGAGCCTAAAGCTAAAAAGAAAAAACTTTGATAATTTTGCAGGGTTGACAAATTGTTATTCTGTCACTATAATAGTATGAAGAAAAATCTTAAATTTTTTTACAATTAAATATGACAACAGGTGTCGGATATTTTTGAAAAATTCAAAAATGATTCGGTGAAAAGGGAAACAGGTGCAAGTCCTGTGCGAACTCGTCACCGTAACCAAGGAGTACGAAAAAAATAATGTCACTGAGAAATTGGGAAGACTTTTTTGTGCGATGATGTGGAAGTCGGGAGACCTGCCTGCTGTCGGTACAGGAAATAATGATATATAAATATTTCCATGTCACGAGTAATTGACAGTACGTTTCAGCGTATGCGAATTTTAAAAAAAATCATTCGCATACGCGGTTTGTGTTGCAATCAATCAACTCGTTATACAAGTTGGTTGATTTTTTTATTTTTAGTAGGTGATATAATGATTTCAGACGGAGAGTATCAAATTGAAGTAGAATTGCGTGGAGGCAGTGGAAAAGCCTCTGTAAATAGTCCGACTAAGTTAACAGCCAATAATGGGAATCTACAGGCAGAAATAGAGTGGAGCAGTTCGAATTATGATTATATGTCTGTTGACGGCAAAGATTATTATCCGATTAATACGGAGGGAAACTCATGTTTTTTGATTGATGTTTCTAAGCTCGATACAGATATCCCGATTAAAGCCGAAACTCTTGCAATGAGCCAGCCGCATATGATAGATTATACATTAACATTTGATTCTTCTACAATGAAAAAAGCTGAAAAAACAAATATAACAGTTTTTGCATTATTAGGTATTGCAGTTATAGTATTAGCCGCTTGCTCGGTCATTGTACTAAAAAGAAAGAAGAAAATTTATGATAAAAAATAAAAATTCAGTTATTTTTATGACATTAATTTTTATAGTATTAATTTTTTTATTTATTGGCTGTGAAGAAAAAGAAAGTATTCCCGATAAACCTGCCGAAATATCAGGTCTGGAGTTTGAAGAAAGAGTTCCTTTGCAATATGCCAATCAGTTTGCGATTGACCGATACAGCGGCGGTTGTTCTGCAATTTATGCTGCGGACGGAAGCAAGTATTTACTTGTTCCGGAAAGTGCTGATATTCCCGAGAAGTCCGAAAGCCAATGGAAAATTATACGTACGCCCGTTAGTGATGTGTACATGGCGGCAACTGCCGTAATGAGTTCCTTTGATTCGATAGGGGCAGGCAGAGCTATAAAATTTTCAGGTACAAAAGCCGAAAATTGGTATATCGAATATGCTAAAAACGCTATGGAAAATGGCGAAATGCTATATGCGGGCAAATACAGCGAGCCTGATTATGAGATGCTGGTTTCTAAAAATTGTCCTCTTGCAGTTGAATCTACAATGATAGAACATACTCCCGAGGTTAAAGAAAAATTAGAAGAATTGGGGATAACCGTATTTATAGACTATTCAAGTTACGAGCAACACCCTTTGGGCAGAAGCGAATGGGTAAAAGTATACGGTGAAATGCTGGGCAAGCAAGCCGAAGCAGAGAATGTATTTAATGAGCAGGCAAATAAATTTGAAACTATAAAAAATATAAATACAGAAAAAACGGTTGTTTTTTTCTATATAAATCAAGCCGGACAAGCTGTTACCCGAAAATCGGGCGATTATATTACCAAAATGATTACGTTGGCAGGCGGTAAAAATATTTTTAAAAATCTTGGCGGCGAGGGAACCTCGGCTGTTACCATGGAAATGGAAAAATTTTACGCAACGGCAAAAGATGCGGATATTATCATTTATAACAGTACGATTGACGGAGAAGTTAAAAGCACAAATCAACTTATAGAAAAAAATAACTTGCTTGCTGATTTTAAGGCTGTAAAAGAGGGCAATGCTTGGTGTACGAAAAATAATTTTTTTCAAGAAACTATGCGGACAGGTGATTTTATTTCGGACTTACATTCAGTATTTACAGAAACAACTGATAAAAACCCGCCTGTATTTTTATATCGTCTTGAAAGTGGGGGGAATGATGAATTGTCGTAACAAAAAATACAGATACTTGCTTTCGTTTTCACTTCTTGGTATTTTGACAGTTATATTTTTTGCTTTAAATATTAGGGTAGGAAGTACATATATTTCTGTTTCGGAGTTAATAAAAATTTTGTTGTCGGATAATAGCGATTCGTCTAACGCAAGTATTATTTTAAAAATTCGTATTCCACGAGTTATGACGGCAATGCTTTTAGGCGGAGCGTTAGCACTTTCGGGTTATCTTTTGCAAACATTTTTTCATAATCCAATAGCAGGACCTTTTGTTTTGGGCGTATCGTCGGGAGCAAAATTGACGGTGGCATTGGTAATGATATTTTCGGCAAGCCGTTTTTTCACAATAAGTTCGGCGGTAATGATTATGGCAGCCTATGCGGGTTCAATGTTGTCACTGGGAATTGTTTTGGTTTTGTCGCAAAAAGTGCGTCAAATGTCAATGCTTGTAGTATGCGGCGTAATGATTGGCTATATTTGCACAGCTGTTACAGATTTGGCAGTTACTTTTGCGGAGGATTCCGACATTGTAAATTTACATAACTGGTCAAGAGGAACTTTTTCAGGTGCAAAAGCAGAAAATGTAAGCGTAATGGCAGCGTTTGTTCTTTCGGCATTAATATTGACATTCTTTTTGTCAAAGCCCATAAGTGCTTATCAGCTTGGCGAAGGTTACGCAATAAGCTCGGGCGTAAACGTAAAACTTTTGAGAGCGGCATTAATTTTGTTATCTGGATTTTTGTCAGCATGCGTTACGGCTTTTGCAGGTCCCGTGTCATTTGTGGGAATTGCAGTGCCGCATTTAGTGAAGACATTATTTGGCACATCGAAGCCGATTATTTTAATACCCGCAAGTTTTTTAGGCGGAGGGATTTTTTGCATGATGTGCGATATGATTGCACGGACAGCATTTTCACCGACAGAATTGAGCATTAGTACGGTGACTGCAATTTTTGGGGCTCCCATAGTTATAATCTTAATGCTTAAAAGAAGAAAGGGGGATTTTTAGTGACAGAATATGCTGTTTCTGCGGATAAGCTGACAGTAGGCTATAAAGAGCCGCTTATTTCTGATATTTGTTTTAACGTTAAAAGCGGAAGCATAGTTGTTTTGATTGGTCCAAATGGTTCGGGAAAATCTACTATATTAAAGACATTGTCAGGTTATCTGAAAAGTTTGGGAGGAGAGATTTTTTTTGACGGAACAAATAAGAAAAATGTTACTCTAAAAGAGCAGGCAAAACTGATTTCCGTTATGTTGACGGAAAAAATATCTCCCGAATTAATGACTTGTTCAGAGGTTGCCGAATCAGGACGATATCCGTATACGGGTTATTTCGGAATCCTTTCGAATGAAGATAAAAAAGCGGTGAATGATGCGGTGAAACTTGTGGGAGCGGAAGATTTTATTGAAAAGAATTTTTCGGAAGTAAGCGACGGTCAAAAGCAAAGGGTACTTTTGGCGAGGGCGATTTGTCAGCAAACAAAGATTTTAATATTGGACGAGCCAACTTCTTATCTTGATATTCACCACAAAATTATTTTGTTGGAAGCAATGAGAAAAATAGCCGATGAAAAGGAAGCGGCGATTATTGTTTCAATGCACGAAGTAGAGCTTGCGGAAAAAATAGCTGATTATGTGATATGCGTTAAAGACGGAGATATTATTTACAGCGGAATGCCTAAAGAAATTTTTTGCGAAGAAAATATTTGCAAGCTGTTTGACATTCCAAAAAATTTGTATAACAAATATTATAAAAGCGGCGGATAATTCAGAAAACAAAAAAATTATATTTGATAAAAATTTAAGGGCAAAGTAAATTAAAATAATTAAAATAAGGGAAAATGAAAAATATGAAAAAGTTATTTATTGTTTTTATGACTGTTGTAATGGTTCTGTCTGTCACATTGCTGAGCGGCTGCGGAAAAACTGAGAATACTGTTGCGGATACAGGCTCGGAAATTGAAAGTACTGTTTCCGAAACAGTTGAAACATCAGATTCGACAGAACAAAAGCCTGTTGTTTTGGTAGTCAGCTTTGGCACAAGCTACAATGATACAAGAGAAAAAACAATCGGAGCTATTGAAAATAAAATTGCCGAAGATTACCCCGAATATGAAGTCAGACGAGCTTTTACAAGTCAAACCATTATTGATAAGCTTAAAAAGAGAGATAATCTTGAGATTGATAATGTAGAGGGAGCTTTTGAAAGACTTGTTTCCGACGGAGTAAAAAAAGTTGTGGTACAGCCAACTCACTTAATGAGCGGATATGAATATGACGATTTGGCAGCAGTTTTTGACCAATATAAGAGCAAATTTGAAAAGGCTGCAATGGGAAAGCCGCTGCTTACTTCCGATGAAGATTTAACAAAAGTTGCCTCTGCACTTCCCGAAATAACAAAAGACTACAATACAGAAGGCACAGCCGTTATTTTTATGGGACACGGAACAGAACACGATTCAAACGAGGTTTATGTTAAACTTCAGGAAAAATTAAACGCTGCCGAAGCAAATAATTATTATATCGGTACGGTAGAGGCATCTCCGTCATTAGACGATATGGTTTCAGCTGCAAAAGAGGGCGGTTACAGCAAAGTTGTTTTAGAGCCTTTAATGGTAGTTGCAGGCGACCATGCAAATAATGATATGGCAGGCGATGAAGACGATTCATGGAAATCCGTTTTTGAAAAAGAAGGCTTTGAAGTAGAGTGTGTTTTACAGGGACTTGGCGAGTTTGAAGAAATTCAAAAAATTTATTCAGACCATGTTGGAGAAGCCATTTCGTCACTGAATTAATTTTTTAACTATAAGCTAATCTAAAATACTTTGCCCTTAAATTTTTATCAAATATTAAAAGAAGGAGAAATTTATAAATGAAAAAATATTTGTCATTTATCTTAATTCTTGTTGTATTTTTTGTAAGTTTTTGTTCAGTATCAGTAAATGCCCACACTGATACATATGATACTCCAATTACTGTTGATTTATTAAACGAGGGTATTTATCCTATTGAGGTAAAATCCAGTTCGTCTATGTTCCGCATAGTTCAGTGTGATTTGATTGTTTCAGAAAATGAAATGCAGGCAGTCATGACGCTAAGCGGCAAGGGCTACGAAAAATTATTTATGGGAACAGGGGAAGAGGCACTTTCTTTTTCTGATGAAGATTACATTTTTTTTGTTGAGAATCAAGACGGAAAATATACATATACTGTTCCGGTATCTGCTTTAGATGAAGAAATTGATTGCGCCGCATGGAGTATTAAAAAACAAAAATGGTATGACAGAAAGCTTGTGTTTAAGTCCGGTTCACTGCCCGAAGACGCTTTTAAAAAAGATTATAATTATATACCTACAATTATTGTAGTGTTATTATGCTTTATATCTGTTACATTTATTTTCATAAAAGGACGCAATAATAAAATGAAAGGCAGTGAACCGAACTTTGAAAATGAATTTTGAAACAGAAAATATTTCTCCCGATGAGATTGAGCGCAGAAGTATGGAAATTATCGAAAGTGAAATCGGCGACACTTCTCATTTGAGCGAATCGGAAAAAATTGTTGTAAAGAGAGTAATTCATACAACTGCTGATTTTGAGTATTTGCATAATTTAAAATTTTCCGAAAATGCAGTTGAAATAATAAAGAATACTTTTAAAAATCAAGCTGTTATTGTGACGGATACTCAAATGGCACTTTCGGGAATAAATAAACAAGCTTTAAAGAAATTAGGCTGTGAGATATATTGTTTTATGTCTGACAAAGACGTTGCGGAACAGTCAAAACTCAAAGGAACGACAAGAGCGGCTGTTTCTATGGAAAAAGCCGCAGAACTATTAAAAAATAAATCTATTATATTTGTAATAGGCAATGCGCCTACGGCATTAATAAAAATATGCGAACTAATTGAAAAAGAACAATTAAATCCCGCCGCAATTATTGGAACGCCCGTTGGATTTGTTAATGTTATTCAATCAAAAAGACTTGTCATGCAGACTGATGTTCCGTATATTATAGCAGACGGGCGAAAGGGCGGAAGTAATGTTGCCGCCGCTGTCTGCAATGCTATTTTGTATCAGCTGTATGACAGAAAAAGCGATAACTTGATAATTTAATCGTATGACGGGAAGTAATTGCCATGCTGCAAGAATATATTTATAAAGGCAAAGAAAAATTAAGGTGCGGCTATACAACAGGTTCATGTGCGGCGGCTGCCGCAAAAGCTGCGAGCGAAATGTTGCTTACGGGCGAAACTGTGAATGTCATTGAACTGATGACACCAAAAGGGATACTTTTAAAGCTTGATATTTTAAAAACGTCTTTTGATAAAAATTCGGTTTCATGCGCAGTACAAAAGGACAGCGGAGATGACCCTGATATAACTAACGGCATATTGATATTTGCAAAAGCTGAAAAAATACCGTATGGAATTGAAATCGACGGTGGAAACGGTGTGGGACGAGTTACAAAAAAAGGACTTGACCAGCCTGTGGGAGCAGCGGCAATTAACAGTGTTCCACGCAAAATGATTAATGATTCCGTAAAAGAAATATGCGAAAAATATAATTATAATTATGGAATAAAAATTACAATCTTTATTCCCAATGGTGAGGAGATTGCGCAAAAGACATTTAATTCTCGGTTAGGAATTATCGGCGGATTGTCGATAATCGGAACAACAGGAATTGTTGAGCCAATGAGTAATTCTGCTTTAGTTGAAACGATTAGAACAGAAGAGCGAGTTTTAAGAGAAGAGAAAATAAGCAATTTAATATTGACTATTGGCAATTATTCCGAAAATTTTATAAAAGAGCATTTGCCCGAAGTAAACGGACACTGCGTAATGTGCAGCAATTATATAGGAGAAGCTATTGACATAGCGGTTGAATTAGGATTTAAAAGTGTACTGATTGTAGGACACATCGGAAAGCTTGTAAAATTGGGAGCAGGCATAATGAACACTCATTCTTCACAAGCTGACGGAAGAATGGAAGTTTTGATAACTTGCGGCGTACTTGCGGATACAGATATAAATACTCTAAAAAAATTAACCGAATGCGTTACGGCAGACGCAGCCTTAACCGAGCTTGATAAAGTCGGAAAGCTTAGAGAAACAACCGATATTTTGATGAAACGCACTCAATATTATCTTAATGCGAAAGCAAAAGGTATGTTAAAAATAGGGGCGATAATGTTTTCGGATAAATTTGGAATAATAGGAAAGACCGAACAAGCTGTTGAAATTCTTGCCGAAATGAAAAATACAATGGAGTGAAATTAATGGTAAATTTTGTGGGTGCGGGCTGCGGTGCGGCTGATTTAATTACCGTAAGAGGAATGAAACTTTTGCAGAAAGCGGACGTAATAATTTATGCCGGTTCTCTTGTGAATAAAGAACTTTTGACATATGCAAATGAACATTGTAAAATTTATGACAGCGCTTACTTGACATTAGACGAAGTAATAGAAATTATTTCAAAAGCAGAAGCTAACGGAAAAATGACAGTTCGTCTTCATACGGGTGACACAAGCCTTTACAGTACCATTAGAGAACAGATAGATATATTGAAAAAAATGAAAATTCCATATAAAATTTGTCCGGGCGTTAGTTCATTTTGCGGTGCGGCTGCTGTCCTGAATGCCGAATACACTTTGCCTGATGTGTCGCAAACGGTAATTATAACGAGAAAAGCCGGCAGAACAAGCGTACCGCAAAACGAAAGTATTTGCAGCCTTGCATCGCATGGGGCGACAATGGTTATTTTTCTCAGCGCCGGAATGCTTGGGGAATTATCGGAAGATTTGATAAAAGGCGGGTACGAGCCGGAAACATTGGCAGCCATTGTTTATAAGGCAACTTGGAAAGACGAAAAAATTTGTCGCTGTACAGTCGGAACACTTGCCGAAACGGGATTGAAAAATGATATAAAAAAAACCGCTTTGATTTGTGTGGGTAATTTTTTGGGAGATGATTATTCGCTGTCAAAGCTTTATGACACTTCGTTTGAAACGGGATTCAGAAAGGCAAAATAACATAATGAAAATAGCTGTAATCTCAATTACGGAAAGCGGAAGACACTTATCTCAAAAAATAAAGATAAATCTTGATAAAAATCATGAAATTACTCGTTATGCATTTAAAAAACACACAGATGACGGAGCAATTTCATTTGGTAAATTAAATCAAATTGTTGAAAATATTTTTAACCAAAATGACGCACTTGTCTTTTTGAGTGCGTGCGGAATTGCAGTTCGAGTTATCGCACCATGTATAAAGTCTAAACTTTCAGACCCTGCGGTAATAGTTATAGACGAACAGGGAAATTTTGTAATATCTCTGCTTTCGGGGCATATTGGAGGAGCTAATTATCTTACAAAACTAATTGCTAAAGTCATTGGAGCTATGCCTGTTATTACGACGGCTACGGATTCGGGAGGGAAATTTTCGCCTGATATGTTTGCTGTTGAAAACGGACTTCATATTTGTGAAATTGATTTGGCAAAGGAAATTGCCGCAAGGATTGTTGACGGTAAAAAAATTGGTTTTTATAACGAGTGCGAATGGATTACAGAACCTGTTGAAATAATTGACGATAAATGTTATATAATTGGCATTTGCATATCAGACGATATTACGCAAAATCCATTTGATAAAACGCTTCATCTTGTGCCGAGAAATATTGTAATAGGAATTGGCTGTAAAAGAGGGATAGAAGAAAAAGCACTTGAAGATTTTATTTTTGAAGAGCTTGCTAAAAATAATATATCTATTTATAAAGTGCAGTCGATAGCTACTATTGATTTGAAAAGAAACGAAAAAGCGATACTCGCATTTTCTCAAAAGTATAAAATTCCCGTAAAGTTTTACACCGCAAATGAGTTGATGAAAGTAAACGGCAGTTTTTCCGGCTCCGAATTTGTGAAAAATGTTACAGGAGCAGATAATATATGTGAGAGAAGTGCCGTTTTTGACGGTGGAACGCTTATTGTAAAAAAGCAGATAAAAAACGGAATGACTTTTGCGGCGGCAATCTTGAAAAAGAGGTGATTAACACATAATGAAAATATATGTAGTGGGATTTGGCGCGGGAAATTTTGAGGGAATGACCATTGCGGCAGAAAAAGCAATTTCTGAAAGCGATTTAATTGTTGGATATACTGTTTATGTAGACTTGATAAAAAAATATTTTTCTAATAAGCAATTTTTTTCAACGGGTATGAAACAGGAAAAAGACAGAGTAATACTTGCATTTGAAGAGGCATTAAAAGGCAAGAATGTTTCTTTGATTTGCAGCGGTGACAGCGGTGTTTATGGAATGGCAAGTTTGGCATTAGAGATTGGTGAAAACTATCCGCAGGTTGAAATAATAATTGTTTCGGGAGTAACTGCCGCAATCGGCGGAGGGGCATTATTAGGAGCACCATTGTCGCATGACTTTGCGGTTATCAGTTTATCCGACTTGCTTACGCCTTGGTCAAAGATAGAAAAACGTCTTGCCTGTGCAGCAGAAGCTGATTTTGTAATAGTATTATACAATCCGTCTTCAAAAAAGAGGGCAGATTATTTAAAAAAAGCGTGTGAAATAATTCTTAAATACAGAAGTGAAAATACTGTTTGCGGATATGTCAAAAATATTGGCAGGAACGGAGAAGAGAGCCGAATTATGACTTTATTGGATTTAAAAAACACATCTGTTGATATGTTTACCACAGTATTTATAGGCAGTTCGGAAACTAAGATTATCAATGGAAAAATGGTTACCCCAAGAGGTTATCAAAATGTGTAAGTTAATGATATTTGGGGGAACAACCGAGGGACGATTGTTGGCAGAGTTTTGTATTGCTAATAAAATTAATGCGTACATTAGCGTAGCAACTGAGTATGGAGCAAAATTATTGAATAACTCGTGCTTTCTGCATATTTTAAGAGGAAAAATGACATCAGATGAAATGGCAGATTTTATTAAAAAAAATCATGTAAAAACAGTAATTGACGCAACACACCCATATGCGGTTGAAGTTAGTAAAAACATTGAAAAAGCCTGCCAAGAATTGGGAGTTTGTCGATATAGAGTAAAAAGAGATTGCGGAACATATTGCAGCACGGCAATATATTTTGATAATGCAGAGTTATTGGCAGAATATCTTGATAAAACAGAGGGCAATATTTTAATTACAACGGGCAGTAAAGAATTAAGTAAATTTTGCAAAATAGAGAATTATTCAAAAAGATGCGTAGTTAGAGTTTTGCCGACAGATAAAATTATAGATGAATGTGAAAAAATGGGATTTTGCAAAGACAATGTTATTTCAGAAAAAGGGCTTTTTTCCGAACAACAAAATATTGCTCATATAAACAAATATTCCATTAGTTATTTAGTTACAAAAGAGAGCGGCAAAGAGGGCGGATTTGAAAACAAAGTCAATGCGGCTGAAAAATGCGGCGTAAAATTACTAATTATCAGACGTCCTGAAGAAAATGGAATTTCATTGGAAGAAGTTCAACAAATTTTATTGTTGGAGAATTATAATGAGTAAAAAAATAATAATTGTCAGTGCAGGCATGAACGGATTTGAAACTATGATTCCCGCAGGAATTAAGGCTGTAAAAGAGTGTGACGAATTAATAGGAGCAAGGCGAATTACAGATTTATTTAAGAGTTTAGGGAAGACTTGTTTTATTTCATACAATAGTATTGAGATTACGGAGCATATAAAAAATAGCAGCAGTGAAAACATTGTTGTTCTTATGTCGGGAGATTGCGGATTTTACAGCGGAGCGGAGCAGCTGCTGTCACATCTTGAAAATTATGAAACGGAAATAATATGCGGTATTTCTTCGCCAATGTATTTATGTTCAAAATTAAAAATTCCGTGGCAAGATATGAAATTCATCAGTCTGCATGGAAAAGAAAACAACATTGTCAGACACGTTTGCAGGAATAAACAAACATTTTTTTTATTGGGCGGAAGAGTAATGCCTAAAGAAATTTGCGAGCGATTGTGCGAATATGACTTATCAAATTTGACAGTACATATTGGAGAAAACTTAGGCAGTGAAGAAGAACGAATATCAAGCAGCTTTGCAGAAAATTTCACAAACTTTGAAACAAGCTCTCTTTGTGTTATGATAGTTGAGAATGAAAATTTTGAGAAAGAGCAAATTTCTTGTATTCCCGATGAAAGATTCATACGAGAAAAAATACCCATGACTAAAGCGGAAGTCAGGTGCGTTTGCGTATCAAAGCTTGCGGTAAGTGAAAGCGACATATGTTGGGATATTGGCGGAGGAACAGGTTCCGTATCTGTTGAATTGGCGATGAAATGTGTTTCGGGAAAAGTTTATTGCGTAGAAAAAAATCCGGAAGCCGTGAAATTAATTGAAAAAAATCGCCGTTTTTTCAGGTGTGACAATATTGAAATTATTTGCGGTCAAGGGGAGAACATAGTTGAAGAATTGCCTATGCCAAATTGCGTATTTATTGGCGGTTCGGGCGGCACGCTGAAAAAAATCATTAAGACAGCATACTTTAAAAATCATAATGTAAAAATAATAATTACAGCAGTTACACTTGACACGCTTTACGAAAGCATATCTGCATTTGAAGAACTTTCAATATTTCCGGAAATTACTCAAATCGGAATTACACGGACAAATAAAGTCGGCAAATATAATATGATGAGGGCAGAAAATCCGATTTTTATTATCAGCAGGGGAGCAGATACTCAAAATGAATAGAATAATGATAGCCGGCACTCACAGCGGCTGTGGAAAAACTACCGTAACTTGCGGTATATTGCAGGCGTTGGTGAATCGAAAAATAAAAACATCTGCTTTTAAGTGCGGACCCGATTATATTGACCCGATATTTCACAGAAAGATAATAGGCATAAATTCGGGCAATCTTGACGGATATTTTTGCAATAAAGACACTCTGAATTACTTGTTAAGCAAATGTGATTCTGATTGTGCTGTTATAGAGGGTGTAATGGGGTACTATGACGGAGCAGGCAAATTATATTCTTCGTTTAAAACAGCAGAAGATACGGATACTCCCGTAATAATAGTGATTGACAGTAAGGGTATGAGCAATTCTATAGGAGCCGTTATGCAGGGATTTTTGACTTACGAACAGCCTAATAAAATAGTAGGATTTATTTTTAACAGACTTCCCGAAAGTCTTGTCGGTATGGCAAAGGAGTTATGTAAAAAATACAATACTGAATATTTTGGAAGAATGCCTTTTGATGAGAATGTAAGCATAGAAAGCCGTCATCTTGGTTTAATAATAAATCAAAAAACCGTTGATTATCGGCAAAAAATGCAGTTATTATCAGAATTGGCAGAGCAGTTCATAGATATAGATAAAATACTTATTTATTCGCAAAAGACGGAAACTTTGAAATTTGAAATGCCCAATTTAAGAAAAATTGTTAATAATAATGTTAAAATTGCAGTTGCAGAAGATGAAGCGTTTTGTTTTTTGTATAGGGAGAATATAGAAGTACTTGAAAACCTTGGGTGTGAAATAGTGAAGTTTTCACCGCTAAAAGACAAATCTCTTCCCAAAGAAATAAGCGGTATAATTTTTCCCGGCGGATATCCCGAATTATATTCAAAGGAACTATCAGAAAATCATAATTTGAAAAAAGAAATCAAAAATAAAATTCTTTAGGGCATACCGGTTATTGCCGAGTGCGGAGGCTTTATGTATTTGCATGAAGCATTGGAGTCAAAAGACGGAAAGTTTTTTCCAATGATTGGAATAATTAAGGGGAGAGCATTTCGGACAAAAAAATTGCAGCGATTCGGATATGTTAAGTTGACATCAAATAATGACAATATATTATGTAAAAAGGGCGAGAGTTTTCCGTCACATGAATTTCATTATTGGGACAGTACGGACATTGGCAGTGATTTTACTGCGGAGAAAGCAAGCAGAAGTACTAAATATGCTTGTATTCATGCAAATGAAACTATGTATGCAGGGTATCCGCATTTGTATTTTTACGGAAACATTAATTGTGCGATGAACTTTGTTATTAAATGCGAAAGCTATTGGAGTAAAAATGGACAGAATAGAACAAATAAAACCTCTTGATTGTTTTGCAAAAGAGAGGGCAAAAAACAAATGGAATAATGTAGCGAAGCCTTTGCATAGTTTAGGACTTCTTGAAGAATCAATAATTAGGATAGCAGGAATAACAGGGCAGGAAAATTTCACACTGGATAAGCGTTGTGCAGTAGTAATGTGTTCGGATAACGGAGTTGTATGCGAGGGCGTAACTCAAAGCGACAGCAGTGTAACGTCAATAGTAGCAGAATCAATCGCAAAAGGAACGTCAAATATAAATAACATTGCAAAAGTTTTTGACGCCGATGTTTTTGCTGTGGATATAGGAATGAATAAAGATGTTTGCAGTCAGTCTATTGTAAACAGAAAAATCTCTTACGGTACTAATAATATTGCGGTAGGAGCGGCAATGACCAAGGAGCAGGCAGAAAAAGCTGTTTCCGTAGGAATAGACATTGTTAAAGAGTGCTGCGAATCAGGATACAAAATAATAGTGACGGGAGAAATGGGGATTGGAAATACAACGACATCTTCGGCGATTGCTTGTATATTATTGGGACTGTCGGCAAATGAAACCACGGGCAGAGGGGCAGGACTTGATACGGAGGGCTTAATAAAAAAAATATCGGTAATTGAAAGAGCAATAGAAGTAAACAGACCTGACCCGAACAATGCTGTTGATATTCTTATGAAATTAGGCGGTTATGATATTGCCGGAATGACAGGGTTATTTTTAGGCGGGGCAATTTATAGGATACCCATTGTAATTGACGGATTCATATCGGCAGCTGCGGCAGCGTTAGCTATGAAAATAAGTCCGACTGCAAAAGAATATTTTTTATGTTCTCACGTATCTGGAGAACCTGCCGGAAAGAAAATTTTAGAATTTATGGGAATGAAACCTTTAATTACAGCCGAGATGAGATTAGGCGAGGGAACGGGAGGAATTTTTCTTTTGCCTTTGCTTGACGGAGCAATGGCAGTATATAATTCGGCGCATAAATTTGATAATTTGCCAATAGAAAGGTATATTGAATTAAAATGATGATACTTGTAACAGGCGGAAGCAAAAGCGGAAAGTCCAAGACAGCGGAAGACATTATTTGCAATTCTGACCAAAAAAGAATATATATAGCGACAATGCAGCCATATGGCGACGAGGGACAAAAAGCAATAAAAAGACACAGAGAGATGAGAAAAGAAAAAGGCTTTGAAACGATTGAGCAGTATACCGATATTGAAAATGCCGATATTCCAGAAGAAAGCGCTGTTTTGCTGGAGTGTATAGGCAATCTTTGCGCCAATGAAATATTTTCAAATGGAATTAGCGACCCAACGGAAAAAATCATGCGTGGCATTAAATATTTACAAAATCGTTCATCGCTTTTAGTAGTGGTAACAAGCGAAGTAAGTTCTGACGGAATAGAATATTCTGAATCTACAATGAAATACATGAAAATACTTTGTGAAATAAATAGAAGAATTGCATTGCAGTCAGACGAAGTTATAGAAACAGTATTTGGGCGAATAATATCGCATAAAGATTTTTTAATGGGGAGTAAATAAAATATGAAAGGCTTTTTTATGGCTTTTGCGATGTATTCAAGAATACCCGTTCCACAGATTGAGTGGAAAGAAGAAAATCGTAGATTAGCTCTTTGCTTTTTTCCATTGATTGGTTTATTAATCGGAAGTTTGTCTGTGTTTTGGTATTGCCTGTGTAAAGTTTTACAAATTGGAAGTTTGATGTTTTCGGCAATAGCTGCGGCAATTCCTGTTATTGTCACAGGCGGTATTCATTTGGACGGATTTTGTGACGTTCAAGACGCAAAAGCATGTTTGGGTAGCAGGGAAAAAAGTTTGGAAGTAATGAGCGACTCGCATATAGGAGCATTTGCGGCTATTCATTTAGCAATTTATATAGTTGTTCAAATAGGCATTTTTTCTGAAATAAAAAATATGCGTTTGATGATTATTTGCTCATTGGGATATGTGTTGTCGAGAGCATGGAGCGGATTAGCGGCTGTTACGTTTCCGTGTGCGAAAAAGCAGGGAACACTGCAAAGTTTTGTCAAGCCTGCTCATAAGTCTATTACAATTTTAGTTGAATTGCTTTATTTATTTGCAGTATTTGCAGTTATGTTGAAGATTGATGTAATAATTGGTTTGGCAGTTTTTTTTATAAGCGGATTAACATTTATTTATTATAGACATTTTTCCGTAAAGAGGTTCGGAGGTATTACAGGAGATTTGGCAGGATATTTTCTGCAAATTTGCGAACTTTCGGTAACAGCGGCTGCGGTGGGAGCAAATTTGATATTGGAGGCTTTGCAATGAAATTTATTGTAGGCGGAGCATTTCAGGGGAAACTTGATTATGCTGCAAAAGAATACAAAGTTAATAAATGTGACATTATCAAAGGCGAAGAACTGACGGAAAACATGAATGTTGAAGGAAAATGCTTGACAGAGTATCATTTGTTTATAAAAAAGATGTTGCTTGAGAATAAAGACCCATTGAGCATTACAGAGCAGATTATAGAAAAAAATCCCAATATTATAATAATGAACGAGATTGGCAGCGGTATTATACCCATGGAAAAACAAGACCGCATATGGCGTGAGCAGGTAGGTCGTGTGGGTTGTTATTTGGCGGAAAATGCACAAACCATGGAACGTGTAATTTGTGGAATAGCAGTTAAGTTAAAGGGTTAAAGAAATGGAAATTTATTTTATTCGTCATGGGAAAACAAAGGGGAATCTTGAAAGGCGGTATATTGGCAGAACAGACGAACCGCTTTGCGAAAGTGGAATTTGCGAGTTGAAAGCTCATAATTACCCAAAGGCAGATTTTGTAATAAGCAGTCCTATGAAACGATGTCAGCAGACTGCAAATATAATTTTTCCGAATCAATCAAAAATAATTTTTGACGGCTTACAGGAATGTGATTTCGGAGATTTTGAGGGGAAAAATTATAAAGAACTTTGTGCTAATAAAAAATATTTGCATTGGTTGGAGAGCAAAGGGACATTGCCTTTTCCAAACGGCGAATCTCACAAAGAGTTTGTCCGCCGATGTGTAAAAGCATTTGCGGATAGTGTTTCAATGTGTGAAGAATACAAAAAGATTGCGTATGTAATTCATGGCGGCACAATTATGGCGATAATGGAAGAGTTTGCAGTTCCCAAAAAGAGTTTTTATGATTATCAAATAAAATGTGGGTGCGGATATAAATGCGTCTATGATTGTAAAAAAATAACTATTGCAGGAGAAATTTCATGAAAGTGTTGCAGTCTGTATTGCCATTGATAATAGGATTTTTATTAGATTTTTTATTAGGCGACCCTTATGCCATGCCGCACCCTGTAAGAATGATAGGAAATCTTATTGAAAAATCAGAAATATATTTAAGAAAAAAGGTGCCTGAAAAGGAGAAAACTGCCGGAATTATATTAACAATTTTTGTATTAATTATATGTACAGCCGTGCCGTTGCTAATTTTAATAATATTTTATCATGTTAATAAATATCTTGGAATTGTGATAGAGAGCATTTTTTGTTATTATTTAATTGCTCCGAAGTGTCTTATGCAGGAAAGCGGAAAGGTAGAGCATGCTTTGAGAAAAAACGATGTTGAAGCTGCAAGAAAGGCTGTGTCAATGATTGTCGGACGCGATACGGAAGTGCTTGACGAAAAAGGCATTATTAAAGCGGCGGTGGAAACAGTTGCGGAAAATACTTCCGACGGAGTAACCGCCCCTCTTATGTATATGGCATTGGGTGGAGCAGCGGCAGGATTTTTTTATAAAGCGGCAAATACTATGGATTCAATGATTGGGTATAAAAACGAGAAATACTTATATTTTGGCAGAGCGGCGGCAAAGTTAGACGATTTTTTAAATTACATACCGTCAAGAATTACAGCATTAATGATGATTTTGTCAGCTTTTTTATTAAAATTAGATTGGAAAAACGCATATCGAATTTGGAAGCGTGACAGAAGAAATCACGCAAGCCCCAATTCCGCACAAACTGAATCTGTATGTGCAGGCGCATTAGATATTATTTTAGCGGGAGATGCTTATTATTTCGGGAAGTTATATAATAAAAAAACAATCGGCGATGACATAAAACCTATTGAATTTGAAGACATAAGAAAAGCCAACTGCTTAATGTATATGACGTCTGTATTAACGCTTATTTTTTCTGTTATATTTAGAGCAATAATAATTGGAGCGTTGTTAAAATGAGGATAATTCACGGGGGAGATATTTACTCGAAAGATATTAAATATGACTTCTCGGCAAATATAAATCCATTGGGAATGCCCGAAAGAGTTAAGAAAGTAATTTGCGAAAACATACGTTTATTTGAAAGATATCCCGACTGCAAATGCACATCATTAAAAAGGGCTATTGCAGATAAAGAGAATGTTTCCGAAAAAAATATTGTTTGCGGTAATGGTGCGTCAGATTTAATTTATCGTATAGTGAGGACGATTTGTCCGAAAAAAGCATTGCTGATTGCCCCGACTTTTTCGGAATACGAGAAAGCATTAATTCAAAATAATTGTAATATTGAATATTATTATTTAAGTGAAAAATATAATTTTATTATAAAAGAAGATATTCTTGATAAACTTGTTGAGAAAGATATTATATTTATATGCCAGCCAAATAACCCGATTGGAAACGTAACAGACGGAAAACTTTTAAAAAAAATAGCCTATAAGTGCCGAGAAAAAAATATAATTCTTGTAGTTGACGAGAGTTTTCTTGATTTTGTACCCGAATATTGGCAATACGAATTAAAAGCGTTTGGAGATTATGTAATTATTTTAAAAGCCTTTACGAAAATATACGCAATGGCAGGTTTGCGATTAGGGTATTTAATATGTATGAATAAAAATTTATGTGAAAAAATAGAAGATTGCGGACAATGCTGGAGTGTTTCAGTACCGGCTCAGATTGCCGGAGAAGTGGCTTTGAAAGAATCAGCCTATATTGAAAAAACAGTAAATTATGTATCGTCCGAAAGAAATTATTTGACAGAAAATTTAAAAGATTTAGGATTTAAAATATACCCGTCAGAATCTAATTTTTTGATGATAAAAACAAATATTCCTCTTGACGATATGTTGCTGAAAGAAAAAATAGCGATAAGAAATTGCGATAATTATGTAGGATTAGGAAAAGGATATTTCAGGATAGCAGTTAGAACGCATGAAGAAAATGAAATTTTGATAAAGGCATTGGAGAGGATAATAAAAACATGGCAAAAGCAATAATGATACAAGGTACGATGTCGAATGTGGGAAAAAGTTTTTTATCGGCGGCATTATGCCGAATATTTCATCAGGACGGTTATAGAGTTGCTCCGTTCAAGTCGCAAAACATGGCGTTAAACTCATATGTTACAAGCGAGGGTTTAGAAATGGGCAGGGCTCAGGTCATGCAGGCAGAAGCGGCAGGAATTGAACCGAGCGTTCTTATGAACCCAATACTTTTGAAGCCGACTGCAAATGACGGTTCGCAAGTAGTTGTAAATGGCGAAGTGTTTGGAAATATGAAAGCCTTCGAGTATTTTAAGAAAAAGAAAGAATTTTTTCATCAAATAATTAATTCTTACAAAAGGCTTGAAAGTGAGTTTGATATAATTGTAATAGAGGGTGCCGGAAGTCCTGTTGAATTAAATTTAAAAACTGATGACATTGTAAATATGGGCATAGCAAAAGCGGTTAAGTCACCTGTTTTGTTAGTAGGAGATATTGACAGAGGGGGAATATTTGCCCAGTTGTTGGGAACATTATCGTTGTTGGACGATGACGAGCGTAATATAGTTAAGGGAATGATAGTAAATAAATTTCGAGGCGACAGAAAGCTTTTTGACAGCGGTGTTAAAATCTTGGAAGAACGTGGAAATATTCCCACAGTAGGAGTTGTGCCTTATATAGATTGTATTCTTGACGATGAAGACAGTCTGTCCGATAAGCTGTCACACAAAGATGTAGGTCAAATTGATATTGCGGCAGTAAAACTTCCCAAAATATCTAATTTCACGGATTTAGATGTTTTTACTCAATATAAAGGAGTATCTGTTCGTCATGTTACAAATCCGAATGAGTGGGGGAAACCTGATTTAATAATAATTCCCGGAACGAAAAGCACAATAGACGATATGAAATGGCTCAGAGAAAGCGGCAACGAAGCAGTTATTAAACAAAGACTTGAAAGCGGAACTCCTGTTTTTGGCATTTGCGGAGGTTATCAGATTTTAGGAAAGAAAATCAGCGACCCCACCCATGTTGAAAACGGCGGAACTATCGAGGGAATGGGAATATTAAATGCTGAAACGGTATTTGGCAATAAGAAAAAACGTACAAAAGTAAAAGGAAGAATTATTTGCGGCTCAGGATTTTTTTCTGTGCTTGAGGGTGCAGAGTTTTACGGTTATGAAATACATATGGGCGAAACATTAGTAAGCGGACAAAATTTTTCAGTAAATGATAATGGGGAAAGCGACGGAGCTTTTACAGGAAACGTATGCGGAAGTTATGTTCATGGGATATTTGATTCGAAAGAAATTTCCGGCAGAATAATAAAGGCTTTGTGCGAGCGAAAAGGTATTTCATACAGTGGAGCGATGATTGATAGAAAAGAGTATAAAGAATTGCAATATAATTTGCTTGCGGATACCGTAAGACAAAACCTTGATATGAATTTAATTTACAAAATTTTACGGGAGGGCGTATAAATGGGAATGCTGCACATTTACTGCGGCGATGGCAAAGGCAAAACAACAGCGGCGTTAGGACTTGCGCTCAGAGCGGCCGGAAGCGGAATGAAAGTTCATATTGTGCAATTAATGAAAGGCAGATTTACGTCCGAATTGAATGTTATTTCCTTAATTGATAATATTACAATAGAAAGATGTGACAAAGATTACGGATTTGTTCGCAATATGACTAAAGAAGAAAAACGCAGCATAAGAGAATGTCATAACAAAATGCTTGCCAATGCTTTTCAAATGGTAAAAAACAGCAGTATTGACATGCTTATTTTAGATGAGTTTAATTCTGCATATGAGCATGAATTATTAGACATAGAATATGCCGATGAGTTTATATTAACAAAAGACTTATCGATAGAATTAATATTGACAGGAAGAAATCCAAATAAAAAATTTATAGACAGAGCCGATTACGTAAGCGAGATCAGGGCAATAAAGCACCCATATAGAAAAGGTGTTATTGCCCGTTTAGGAATAGAATATTAAAATTTAAAGTATTTAAGTGTTTAATGATTTTTTTAATTTTTGGATAATTTTCTTTTCAAGTCGTGAAATATAGGACTGAGAAATTCCCAGCAAGTCGGCAACTTCTTTCTGAGTATGAGAACCGTTCCCATGCAAGCCGAATCTGAGTTCCATAATTTGGCGTTCACGCTTGGGAAGTTCGTCAACTGCCGATAATACGAGATTGTATTCTATTTCCTGTTCGAGGTCAGCATGTATTGCGTCTGCATCGCTGCCTAATACGTCGCTTAACAAAAGCTCGTTGCCGTCCCAGTCAATATTGAGAGGTTCGTCAATAGACACTTCATTTTTCAGTTGAGAACTTTTTCTGAGGTACATTAAGATTTCATTTTCAATACAGCGTGAAGCGTATGTTGCTAATTTGATATTTTTTTCGGGACGAAAAGTATTTACAGCTTTTATAAGTCCGATAGTGCCGATAGAGATTAAATCTTCTACCGAAGCATTGGCAGATTCAAACTTTTTGGCAATGTAAACGACTAAACGAAGATTATGAGTAATAAGCGGTTCTCTTGCGCTTTCGTCACCTTGAATGATTCGTTCCATGATATTGTTTTCGAGTTCTTTTGTAAGCGGAGGGGGAAGAGTATCCGAACCATTGATGTAATAAATTGTTTGTGGCGTCATTTTCAGCTGAATTTGAATAAGCATAATTCTTAGTGATAGAAGCAGTGTGTCAAAATTCATTAAAAAAATTCCTTTCTTTAAAATACTATAAATTATTATATAAAATATAAATAATTTAAGACTTATCTCAAAAAAGCTCATAAGGCAGGATAGCTTGAAAATTTCCTTGGATATAGTTGTCACGGCACAGAGCGATATAAATTTTTTTATCGCATAATGTATCGTTTAAGTATATTTTTTCTGCTTGAAAGCAAGGCATAATTCCCTCGCCGTTGACCGATGTAAAAGGAACAAACCGCACATTATTAATAACAGTCCTATAATTTAGTGACGTTACTGTTTCATACTCTCGTATTTCAACAGGGGTAATTGATTCTGCGGTATGTCTTCCAATAACGATTACAGGGGATTGTGAAAACGGTTCTTTTAAATTGTTTCCAGTGTCGATTTTAGCAGTTACTCTTACAGCGTTTCCCTGATTTTTTATTGTTAAAATGCAGTAGGTATCTTGTGATTCGTGTTTTCCGGCAAAAATGTTAAATCCTTTGAAAGCACCGTAACACAAAACAGAATACAAAATAAGCATTACAGGAGAGATATCAAGATATACAATACTATTTTTTATCATAAGATTTTTAGGTGTAAATACAAACCAAAGAGCAATTACTATTCCGCAGAATAAAAAAGTTGCCATTAAAAAAACTGCGTATAATCGAATAAAGTCTTTAGTTTTTTTCTTGCCGAACGCCGCAAAAACTGTCAGACCTCCGACCAAGATTTTAGATGACATGTTTAACAAAAACGGCATTACAGGAAATAAAATTGTCAAAGAACATATTGCACCGGTAGCCGAACCCAAAATCAGCCTTTTGATTGTTACTTGAGTATGTGTGTAAAAGCTTGTTGCCGAAAGCAGCAAATAATTAATTATAAGATTGACGCATAACAAAATGTCAATATAGATTGTCTGCACCTCGTTCACCTCAAATAACAGTATGCCATAAACGGCAAGTAAAGTTTGTCATATTTTATAATTTAAAAAAAATTTTTTTAATTATAATTTGTTAAGGAAATATGAATTAAAATACCGACAAAATGGTATTGCAATTTATGTAAAAATGTGGTATTATAAATTCGGTTGGATAATGACTGACAAAAGATACGTAATTTTGCTGGGCGGAATGAGTGAATATGCTGTTTGTTTATGATTAAACGGTATAAAAGCATTGAGCATTCCCGTAGTTAGCGTTATCTTAACAAATTTAAAAAAGAATAGTTTTCATATTCTTAAGCAAAGGAGATTTTAAAAAATGGGCTATTTGGACATTGAAAAAGTAGTAGGCAGAGAAATTCTTGATTCCAGAGGAAACCCGACAGTTGAGGCTGAAGTTACTCTCGCAGACGGTACTGTTGCAAGGGGTACTGCTCCGAGCGGCGCGTCAACAGGTGAGTTCGAGGCATTGGAGCTTAGAGACGGCGATAAATCAAGATATCTTGGAAAAGGTGTTACTAAGGCTGTTGAAAATATCAATACAGTTATTAACGATACAATCGTAGGCATGGACGCTTCCGATATCTACGCTATTGACGCTGCTATGATTAAGGCTGACGGCACAAAGGATAAGTCAAATCTTGGTGCAAATGCTATTCTTGCAGTTTCGATTGCTGCCGCAAGAGCTGCCGCTACATCTCTTGATATTCCGCTGTACAGATTCTTGGGCGGTATTTCGGGCAACCGTTTGCCTGTTCCTATGATGAACATTCTTAACGGCGGCGCTCATGCTACAAATACAGTTGACACACAAGAATTTATGATTATGCCTGTTGGCGCTCCTTCTTTCAAAGAGTGTCTGCGTTGGTGTGCAGAAGTTTTCCATGCTCTTGCTAAAATTCTTAAGGAAAAGGGTCTTGCTACATCTGTAGGCGATGAGGGCGGTTTTGCTCCGAATCTTTCTTCCGATGAAGAAACAATCGAAACAATTCTTGACGCAGTAAAGGCAGCAGGATACGAGCCCGGCAAAGACTTCATGATTGCTATGGACGCAGCTTCCTCCGAGTGGAAGAGCGAAAAAGGCAAGGGCTTCTATCATCAGCCGAAGTCGGGCAGAGATTTCACTTCTGACGAATTAATTGCTCACTGGGCAAGCCTTGTTGAGAAGTACCCGATTATCTCAATCGAAGACGCTCTTGACGAAGAAGACTGGGAAGGCTGGCAGAAACTTACAGCGCAGCTTGGCGATAAGGTTCAGCTTGTAGGCGATGACCTGTTTGTTACAAACACAGAGAGATTAAAGAAGGGTATCGAGCTTGGCTGCGGTAACTCTATCTTGATTAAGCTCAATCAGATTGGTTCTGTATCCGAAACACTTGAGGCAATCAAAATGGCGCATAAAGCAGGCTATACAGCTATTTCTTCACACCGTTCGGGCGAAACAGCAGATACTACTATCGCAGATTTGGCAGTTGCGCTCAACACATGCCAGATTAAGACAGGTGCTCCGAGCCGTTCCGAGCGTGTTGCAAAGTACAATCAGCTTATCAGAATTGAAGAGCAGCTTGGCGACAGCGCGGTATATCCGGGAATGAAAGCTTTTAACGTAAAGAAGTAATTTTTGAATTTTTTAAGTAGTTAAAATTTATGGTTCTCTGCATATTTGTAAAATTTGCAGAGAACTATTTTTTGGAAAAACTCTAACAAAATTACTAATATTTATTTACAATTAAAGATTTTTGTGTTAGAATAAAACTATAGATTTTAATGAGGAGGCATTCTTATGTTAAAAAAATCATTAAGTATTATTCTTACGCTATTGATGATGATTTCAGTTTTCCCGTTGCAGTCCAATGCGGCAATTTTAGGAGAAGTGCCAAGCGGAGATTCTGTGTCTGTAACTGCAAGCGCGGGAGAGTATGTTGATGTGATTTTGTCCATTGATGCAGTGAGCAATGTGCAGGGGTTGCTTATGAGTTTTGCAAAAAAGCCGTCTGTTCTCAATTACAAGGAGTACAGCGTTCTGACAACGTCTGTCGGTTCGTCTAATGTTTTTGTTAATCCTACTCCTGTTGGTTCTTCTGCTACCAGCCTTATAGTTAGCATGACATTTCCGGGAAATGGCGTTAGTTTTTCAAAAAAGACCGATTTGATCGCTTTGAAGTATCAGGTGGGCGAAAATGACATTTCCAATTTGGAGTTGGCTTATCAGGTTCGTGAATTTTATGAATCTGTAGGGAATATGAACGATATTGACCCTTCGCATCTTTCCGTCAGAGTTCAAAAGGCAACAGCTGCGCCAACGCTTTCCTCTTTGACATTACAAGCACCAACTAAAACCAGCTATTATGTCGGAGATGCAGTGAGTACAAGCGGAATGAAAGTGACGGCTGTTTATAGTGACAACAGCACAAAAGATGTTACGTCTGATGCAACTGTTTCCGGATTATCCACAGATTCAGCCGGAACAAAGACAGTAACGGTGTCTTATGGCGGAAAAAGCGCAACGTTTAACATTACGGTAACAGCAGTTACTTTGTCGAGCATAGCCGTAACAACTAAACCAACTAAGACCTCATATTTTGTCGGCGAAAATTTCAGCAGTGCAGGTGCAGTTGTAACAGCTGCATATAATAACGGAAAAACACAAAATGTTACAAGCAACACCACTTTTTCCGGTTTTGACGGTTCAAAAACCGGTACTCAAACCATTACTGCCACTTACAGCGGAAAGACTGCAACATTTACAGTTACGGTTACTGCCGTTACCGTCAGCAGTTTGACGCTTGTTTCCAAGCCTACTAAAACTACATATAACGTTGGTGAAAGTTTTAGCAGCAGCGGCGCAAAAATTACCGCAACATACAATAACGGAACGACTTCCGATGTTACAAGTTCCGTAACATACAGCGGATTCAGCAGCAGTTCTGCAGGAACAAAAACAATTACGGCTTCCTACGGAGGAAAGAGCGTAACATTTACTGTTACGGTAACCTCGGTTCCGCTTGCAAATGATTCTACTGTCAGCGCAACTTCTTTGGCGCTTGGCAAGACCTTGACGATTAACGGAGTAGGTTCGGGAGGAACAGGCGGTTACTCTTATGAATTTTACTACAAAAAATCAAGTGCGACATCGTGGTCAAAATTCGGATCGGCGTATGTAACCGGTTCAACGGCTAAATTTACGCCGTCGGTGCTCGGTACGTACAATGTTAAAGTAATTGTTAAAGATAGTTCAGGCAAAACGGCATCAAAAGAATTTTCCGTTAAATTTAGCTATGAGGGTACGCCTCTTGTTAATACATCAAGTGTTAGTGCAACATCGCTTGACGTAGGTAAAACCGTAACGTTAACCGGAGCGGCAACAGGCGGCAAGGGTACATACAGCTATCAATTCTTTTATAAAAAATACGGCAGTTCCGATTGGTCGAAGTTTAGCTCGGCATATGTTCAAGGAAATAAAGCAACGTTAACTCCGTCTTCGGCAGGCACATTTTATGTTAAATCGTTTGTAAAAGACGGCGTTGGCAATACGCAGTCAAAAGTCTTTACTGTATCGTTCAATAAAGGTGAGCTTGAAAATAATTCGACCGTGAATGTTAGTTATGCGCTTCCGGGAAAATCGATTACTGTTAATGCAGTTGCTGCGGGCGGTACGTTGACTTACACATACGAGTTTTATTATATGAACAGTAACGACAGTGATTGGACAGCTTTCCCTTCTTCAAAAGTCAACGGAAAAACAGCAACGTTTACTCAGTCTGCGACCGGTAAATATTATATAAGGGTTTATGTAAAAGATACTTCAGGTAAATCTGTAAGAAAAACTTTGACTGTAAATTATGTAAACAGCATACCCGAATTGGTAAATAAGACCACTTTAAGCCGTACAACGGCAAAACCGGGCGACAGCGTTAAGATTAGCGGAGCAGCTTCGGGCGGAGCGGGCACATACAAATATGAGTTCTATTTCAAAAGATCAACATCTGACAGCTGGTCAAAGTTTGCGTCCTCTTATGTACAAGGTACGACAGCAACATTTGTTCCTTCGGCGACAGGCACTTATTATGTAAGAGTATATGTTAAAGATGATGCCGGTAATACGACTATGAAAACTTTAACTGTAAATTGTGTAAGCAGTATTCCGAAATTGGTAAATAATACTACATTAAGCGCATCAACAGCAAAAGTCGGAACATCTGTTACAGTTAAGGGTGCGGCTTCAGGCGGAGCAGGAGTATATCAGTACGAATTTTATTTCAAAAAATCCACATCTGACAGCTGGTCAAAATTCTCTTCGTCATATGTAAAAGGTACAACGGCAACATTTGGTCCTTCGTCTGCCGGTACTTATTACATAAAAGTATATGTAAAAGACGGTGCAGGTACCACAGAAGCGAAAACCCTGACCGTAAATTATACGAAATAATATAAATCTAAAAATTTTACAAATTAAATCCTAAATAACAAAAGTGAGTATTTAACAAACATATGTTGTTAAATACTCACTTTTTATTATTAATCAGCAATAAAAAATAATTAAATTTATCTGTATTATTGATAAGAGGTTTTTACTAATTGAGCAGACGAATAATTTTCGGGAACAGTCATTTCAAGTTGTTTGAGCATATCCGAATTAACATACAGCGAACCTGTTTTTATAATATCTATAGGCATTTCGGCTGCGCTTTGACCTCTAAGAACCGAAATGGCAGTTTCGCCGGCTTTTTTACCTATTTCTTTAAAGTCGTAACAATATCCTGCCAGACAGCCTTCTTTTACAGAAGTGAGAGTAGCTGCATATACAGGTTTGCTGCCAATTATTGCTTGATTTAAAATTTCCCAAGAGTTAGCAGAAATCATATTATCGGCTAAAAGTGTTATAGCATCGACTTCGGGAACCATTTTGGCGGCGGCATCAGCTAATTGAGAGGGGTCGCTTACGGATTGTTCATAAAGGTATATACCTAATTTTTCCGTTTCACTTCTCAGTATTTTCATTTGACGTTCCGTATTTTGTTCATCTTTAGTATAAATAACGCCGAGTTTTGTTATATACGGCTGAAAAGTATTTATCATATTAAGCTGTTCTTTAATGTTAAAAGGCGTAGCCACGCCAGTACATTTTTTATTTGGGGATTCTACCGAATCAATTAAATTTGCGCCGACCGGATCGGCAACAGCACAAAAAATAACCGGAATGTTTGACGAAACAATGACAGAATCGTGAGCGGATACAGCCGCAGGCGTTCCAATAGCTATAATAAGGTCACATCCGCCGTTTATTTCGATATTTTGAGCAAATTCGTAACAATCCTGTTCGGGAGATTTTGACGAACCCACAAGCACATTGTATTCAATTTCTGTTTGATTCAAAGCAGACTTAACGCCTTCGCAGCATTCGTTAAGCTCGGTATAATCCATATATTGAATTATAGATACTTTAGCTTTTCTTGTAGAAAGGCTTTCGACAGAGCTTTCCGGTTTAGAATTTGTTTCCGCGCTGTCCGTATCTTCGTCTTCAAACGATAATCTGCAGCCCGAAAAAACCGCAGAGCATAAAAATGACAGCAATATCAGCAGAAGTATCGATTTTTTCATATTTAATCCTTTCTGAAAAAACAAAACCGTATAAATTTTGAAATGGATTTATATTACCCAGTCCCAAAATTCGTTGTCGGGTGATATGCTGCTGCTGTATTCCAGTTCAGGACTTTTGGCGCTTACTTTCATACCGTTAGAAACTGAGTTTACAATAAAAGCGTTGCCTCCAATAGTAACACCGTCACCGATTACTGTTTCTCCGCCGAGTACAGAAGTATTTGAATAAATTGTAACATTGTCGCCGAGTGTGGGATGACGTTTAACACCTTTAAGTTGTTGACCCTTTCTTGTCGAAAGAGCTCCCAACGTTACACCTTGATAAATTTTTACATTATCGCCTATTATTGTTGTTTCGCCTATAACAACGCCCGTACCATGGTCAATAAAGAAATACTTGCCGATTTCCGCGCCGGGATGAATGTCTATACCGGTAAGATTATGAGCGTATTCGGAAATAATACGCGGAATCATAGGAACTTTAAGTTTATAAAGCTCGTGAGCGATTCTGTATACAGTGATAGCAAATATACCAGGATAGCAAAAGATAATTTCATCGGTGCTGAATGCAGCGGGGTCGCCATTGAAAGCAGCCTGTATATCGGTACTCAAAAAATCCCTTATAGAGGGAAGCTTTTCGAGAAAGCTATAAGTGATATTGTCAGCTTGAGTAATAATTTGTTCGCGTGACATTTTTTCCGAAAGCTCGGTGTGATCCAAAGCCTTTGCTATTTGTTTTTTTAGGTGGTACTGAATGTACTCCAATCTTTCGCCGGCGATGTATCGTGCGTATTCACTTCGTATTTTGTTGTTGTCAAAGAAGCCGGGGAAGAGCAGTTTTCTCAACTCTTCAACAATTTTAATTAATGTTTCCTTGTTAACTATGTTGTCTTTGTCAATTCTGCATATAAGTTCATGCTGATTGTAGTTGTTAAGCAGAATATCGACTAAATTATCGACATTGTCATTATTGTTGACGCATGTTTTATTTTCCGTTGTAGTTTCCATAATTATACGTACCTTTCGTCAGGAGTGTTTTATTGATTTATACTTATTATAATGGTAAACGCTAATAAAGTCAACACCGTACCCAAACGGCATATGTTTTATCTTTGATAAATTTTTTTGCCGTATTAACGATTCAAGATATAGAGGCGAAGTCCGTCAAAGTTTTTTTTATAATTTTATGGAATATAGCATTTTTATATGAAATTTACTATAATCTAATTGAAATTTTAATAATTTTTGAATTTTATCACTCAAGAAATTGACAAATGAATTATTATGTAATATAATAAACGCATATGGCGAGAGTTAACGTTATTTTTTAGTTTTTATAACTTATTTTAGTATAAAATTTTTCCGGAGAGGGAGTATGAAAAAAGTATGACTCGTATATGCCCAGAAAATGGATTTGTCCATCTTGTTTTTGCAAATACAGATGATGATTATTATACAGAACATCCTATTATGATGAACTTTGAAAAATATATAACTTATATTTTGAAAAAACAACATACAAAGCAAATTGATTACATATTTTTTATGGACTCTTCTTTTGATTTAAAAACGAACGACAATAAGAGTGCTGAAAAATACAGCGCAATGAAAAATGAAACTGTAACCGTGATAAATAGTGTTTTCAGAAGGAAAGCGCCGGTTAATGATCAGCAAGATAATAAAGTAAGACAACTTGAAAAAGTTATGCGTAAGGGAAGTACTGCTGTTATAATAAAAGCTGAGGATTTGTATCAGATTGTCAACGACCCTAAGAAAGCTCAATTATTTGAAAAAATAAAAGATTATAACAACAGTAATTTATTAATAATAGTATTTAAACCTGACGAGGAATCTTTTTTTAAAACTGTTTTTCCGGGAAATAACGGCGAGGGTATATTTTCTGTTTCGCAGATGCGGTTCTTTTATGACTTGTTGCATGATGATTATGCTTTATATACTTTTCCCGTTGAAAATTTGTTTCGTAATCAGTCGGCAAAAAAGAGTTTGGTTTTTCTGAATGATTTGTGCTATGGTGATGTTTTAAATTTTGTGAAATCTTACTTTTTCAGAACGAAGAAGCCGGAATCTCAGGATTATGAGTTTATTGAATGGTTTGCTGCAGTGATACATGCGTGGTATAACTCTACTCTGTTTAAATGCAGCTATGATATTGATTTTCTCAGCAATCCGCATCGCAAAATAAAGATTATCGAACAAAGTTTGAATAATCAAAATATTTTTAATCGAGTTATGACTTTGGCGCAGAATTTAAAGGAAGAATATAAAGATGATTACGTAAAAGAGCTTGATGAAAAAGATGATCATGATGCAGAAAATATAAAATTGTTTTTTTCAAAGCTTTATATGGATGATCTTGATATTGTCCATAATATTTATAGTCCAAGAATATCAAGTCATATAAAGACTGTTCAATCCGTGATTCAGGCATCGTATTCGTGTATGAATGTATGCGGATTATCCGGTTCGGAAAATGTTTTTGAACCAGAGCTATTTTCTTCTATATCGGCTAAGATTTTTCCTTTTGCAGAAGCAGAGCGTGAACTGAAAAAAATTATCAGAATACAGAGTCATGAAAACAAGAATGCGGAGAATGCTTTGAGCAGCTGTATAGAAGAAGTCAGAAGTACTTTTAAAACGTTTCATGCCAACAAAGATTACAATTACGTTGCGTCTGAGATGCTTTTGTATCACGAGGGGCTTTATGCCGACCTTTTCTTCAAAGCTATACAGAATTATAACAACACGGTGGTTCGTTATAGAAATGATAACTTTGGTGACGGCATGATGAACATCACTTTGCGTTTAAAGTACTGTGATTTGATTAAAGTGGCATTGAAGATAATTAAAAACATTGCGTTGTGTAAAAGCGGACATGCTCAGGACGGCGATATGATATCGAGTTTGGAGCAAAGGATGGATGAAATAGTCGATGTGTTGGATTCTGAAAATTATGTAAAAATCAGTCAGTGCTATAGTAAAGCAGCAGACTTTATAAATAATATGGGGCTTTAAATATAAATTTTTGTTGTAATGAGTTTAATAGTAAGTTAATATATAAATAGAAGATAAAGAGGGGTAATGATGGCATTTAATTTGGGTTTTGATTTTGGAAGCACTACATCAGTGCTTTCTTATTGTGACAGAGATGGAGTATTGCAAACTATAAATCTTGACGGCGGACTTCCTTATATTCCGTCCAAGATATCTCACAGCAGTATGATGGGGGTACCGAACAAGTACGGAACCGCAGCGAAAGCTGATATCGGAAAGTCAAAGGCAACAGTTTATGAAGCTTTCAAAACGCTGCTCAATAATGATATAGACGATGAAATAGTTGTTAAAAGAGGATATGATTTGACGAATACCCCGGAAGCGATATCCAAAGAGTTCATTGATGCTGTTTTAACCAGAGTTATGAGAGATCAGAACGTAGATAAAATTGATAATCTTTGTATCGGAGTTCCGGAAAATTGGGGTAAGAGCGTAAGGACTGTTAAAAGCAGCAACTCTATAAAACAAGCCAACGGAACAAAGCGATTAACAAGGATTTTATCACAGCTGAGTTATATCAAGAACTATACGGTAGTTTTTGAACCGGAGGCAGCCAGTGCTTTTTTTGCCTATAATTACAATCGTAAGAAGAAAGATTCGGGTGAAAAACTAAGCGGCAATATTCTTATAATAGACTACGGCGGAGGAAGTCTTGATATTACTTTGAGCAGGCTTGAAACAAGAGAAAACGGAAAAATGGAAATTGCTTTGATTGACAGCGAGGGTATCGGGGAAAATCAAAACGGAATGGTTGGTTCAGCCGGAATAAGGTATATAGAGTCTGTCATTGCCTGTGCCATAAAGGAAGCAGGAATACCCGAGGCATTGTTAGATGATTTAGATTGTAAGGCAAGTTTAGAGAAAATACGTACAGAAGTTGAAACTGCGCTTAGAAATAACAAAGATGTTTTAAGTGAAGTATTTGCTTCGGGAAATCCCCGCGACAAATCTTTTATGCAGGATCTTGATGAAAATCCTCTTTGCGAGGATTTAACTTTGAAAAAGAATAAAGATCAGAAATATGATTTTAATATTACTTACGGACAACTTTACAGAGTTTACAACAGCGTTATAAGACCGGAATTAAACAGAATCCTTGATGTTGTTCTTAAAAGGAATGACATTGATCCAATTAATAATGATTTGAAGATTGGTCTTGTAGGTGGA
>CACWIU010000007.1 GCA_902761025.1 uncultured Ruminococcus sp.
AAAAATACCCCAAAACCTCGATTTTACGAGATTTGAGGCTTTTGATTATTTTAGAGTTTTTCTCCTATTTTTATCTTAGGTTAGAGTGTGAATAGTAACTAAAATCAGTGTATATCGGATTTTAAACAGGCTCGAACGAGTTTTTTTAAATTTGCTTGATTTGTTTTAATTTTTTGGGTTTCTTTCTAAGAACACGGTAACAACGGCAGTATTCACGATAAGCCTCACGATATTCTTTTTTTGTTGGTTCGTATCCGCCGAACGCCGTGCGTTCAAACAGTACAAAAAGTTTTTCGGGAACTTTGCCTCGTGTTGAGGAGATATAATCTCTCAGCATATTGACCGTATAAGAATTATAATTTTCTTTTGTTGAGAAATTTATAAGTTTAATGACGTTCGCATAAAGTTTCAGAGTTCTTTTTTTAGGATTTCTGAATAATTGAGTTATACGGAAAAACAGTTCGGCTATTCTGTCACGCAGAACGCTTAATATAATAAAAATAGTTACAATTATCAAAACAAGCGTTTTGCTGATAGATTTTAAAAATGCCGCCGCAAAGTTTTCTTTTTTCTCTTCGGGAATTTTCATGTAATCCGAAACTGTCGGGTCAAAAGTCAGCCAACCTGTGCCGGGAATGTAAACCTCCACAAATGCGTGAGCGTATTTGTCACGGACAAGAAAAGTATATGGGTCAATTTTTTCAAAAGCCGCGTATCCCTCGACATAGCGAGCCGGCAGACCGACGCAGCGAGCCATTAAAGTCATTGCCGTAGCGTAGCTTGAACAAACGCCTGTTTTTCCCTCAAAGATGAAGTATTCTATGGATTGGTCTTGCGGAATATACTCTTCGTCGTAAACATAGCCGTTTTCTTCGAAATAATTTTCCAGAACGAGAGCTTTTTCCATATCGGAGTAATAATCTTTTGTTACGCTGAGAGCCAGTTCCGAAACTTCTTTAGAAATGTTGCTTGTATCTAAATAATACTTGCGAGCAAGTTCATAATCTTTCAAAAGTCTTTGGCTTTCTTCGGTTCTGCTTATGGACAGCTTAGTCGTATAATTATAATAAGTCAGATTCAGCCGTAACGCATAATCATAGAGATTGCCGTCATGTTCGTAAAAATCAAAGCTTTCGTCTATGCCGTTAGAATTTGCGGCGTTGGTATTGCTTCGCGGTGCGTTTGCCAAGAATATTTCATTATAGGGATATTTTCTTAAACGTGATTGACTGCTGTCTATATCATCGGTTGTTGTGCCAAGAGGAGCGGGCAAATAATTAGGATTAAAGGTGTCGTCATAAATTCGACCGTGTTTTTTATTGATATAATTTCTGGGATATACATTAGTCGGAAGTTCAAGAATTTGCAAAACACTTTCCATATCGTTTAAAATATCGTCTGTTCCATATTCCGGATAATCTTTTGCGTAAAAATTTGAGAAGTATTTATATCTGCCTAACTCGCCGATTTCCCACACGTCGCCGTTGAATTTTTGATATGGCTGGCGTCTGAGGTAGTAGATTGATTCAGAGCCGTTGGTTTCAAAATAGAATAAAGGCTCGCCGGGATAAATTTCCCCGCCGTAGCGTGGCGAAGACTTATCGGAAGTGATTTCTGCGGAAGTACGGCTTATCGTACCGCCTCCAAACGGGTTGTTGAACAAATTGTTGTTGCGTTCCAGTTCGGAAATATAAACGGGCTTTTTTATTAGCATTGTTACAGTGCCCGTTACAGTGACAAAAATTAGAATACCCATTATATACGAGCGGTCAATTCTCATCATAATTCTTTCGTTTTTAGGTTTTGACGGGTCAACGCTTTTGTTGTGAATTACTACTCCGAGATACAGCATAACGATTATAGTAGTCATAAGGTCGGGCATTGATTCGGAACGTCTTGAATAGATTACAAACGGAAAGAGAATGCACAGCATAACGCTGAGGGTACGATACTTTATTTGAGTAAAATAATAAAGCACTGAGATAATGAAGAACCCTCCGCCCAAAAATACTGCCGCCAAAAACAAAGGGTGGTAATTTTCCGAAGCGTCCAGTCCGTAAAACCAAAGCATGGCTGCCTGCCAGTTGCCCAATAATTTCAAACCTAAGTAAACCATAAAAATACTCAGTGCGATTACGTCAATCAATATAGCCGTATAAATTAATCCGCCTAATACTTTTTGTCTTTTCAGCTTGTCAAAAAGCAGAAATAATCCAAATGTTTCTATTGCGAACAATACGGTTAAAAAGACAGACGTGTCTTTATCTAAAGCATAAAGTACAGAGTAGCAAATTGAAATTCCCAACAATGCGGGGCAAAGGTAAAGGTTTAATTTTTCGGCAATCCACTCTCGGGATATTTTAACTGATGACATAATAAAAAATTCCCCCTGTTTGTTAAGATTGCTTTTTCAGCTCAAATTCATTTGACAGTACCCAAATTTCGGAAGTAAGCGACGGAAGTCCTGAATTAGCTCCGCATACTATAAGAATATCGGGACATTGAGAAATGATTTGCAGAATAGACTGCATTTCTTTTGGAACGGATGCCGTAAAACAAATCGGCGTTTTTCCCATGCTCAGAAGTTCGGGCGGAACGCTGTCTTTCATTTCGCAAGGAGTTAGTTTTGCAAGATGCTCCTGCAACGCTTCTATGTCGGCTATGTTGTTAATTTCTGATTTTTGCCAATTATCCTTTTCGGCATAAAATACGGTTGTTTCCCTGCCCTCTCTAATAAGCATAGTAAATATTGCGAGCATACCCTCAATAACGATATCGCGTACGGAAAGCGTTATATTATTTTCGCTTACGGGCGGAGTATCCAGAATAAAGACTTGTCCCGACTGAGAAATTTTTTCGTTGAGCCTTACCATATAAATATCTCTTTTTGAAGACATTTTCCAGTTTATGCGTTTTAACGGGTCGCCGGGGATATACTCGCGGTGTTCATATCCGGGCAAACCGCTTTGTTCCGTTGAGGATTCATTATTTTCTTCCTCTTCGTCTTCGCTTTGAGTATACAGAACAGCCGCTTTAAGAAAATCCGTTTGTATGGGAATGTCGGGTATATCGGGATAAACAGCCGTTTGCATAGGCTTATTCAAGATATCGCTTTTTAACTTCATGTGAAAAATTCCGAGATAATCGCTTATCCATATGTTGTCGATTGTAACTTCCGCCAATCCCGAATATTTTGCGGTTATGGGAATAATTATTACGTTTGTTTCGTTGCCGGCGACGGCAGCCCTGCAAACATCGGTTTCTTTTGTAAGCTGAGGACTACAGCTTATATGTATGTCTATCATCGGAGCAGGCAGGAGAATTTTTTTGCTCAAGCGGATAACGCATTGAAAATTTTCGCCTTTTGTCACCAGAGTTTTGTCCAATGACGCCTCTGCGACAATGAAATGTTTAACAATAATGGTAGTTATTATCGAAAAAGAAAAAGCGATAGCTAACGCAAAGGCAGACAAAATCCCGACTGTTCCGTTTATGTAATACATAACTATTAAGGCAATTCCTATGCACCCCAAATATGAAAAAAATGACTTAACCGTTGGAGCGGCATAGATTTCTTCAAGTTGGTTATTGTTGTTTGTTGAGTTTTTATTCATAATTGAACCACCGCTGTTATATTTTCTGAAATTATTGCAGCGGAGCTGCCACATTGTGTGAAACTTCTTCCATAACCGATTCGGCGTTGCCGAAAGCCGACTTGCCTTTTGGCGAAAGCATTAATCTGTGAGGAATTACAACTGACGTCATTGTTTTTACATCGTCGGGAACTGCGTAATCTCTGCCCGAAATGTAGGCAAAAGCCTTTGCGGCTTTAAGAAGAGCTATGCCTGCACGGGGTGACGCTCCCAGTTTTATTAAATCCGAAGTTCTTGTCGCATTGAGCAAATTAACAATATATTGTTTCACACTGTCGGTACATTTTACTTGTTTAACGGCTTCGATATGGTTCATGATGTCATTTACGGTCATAACGGCTTCAAGTTTTCCCGAAAAGCTGTTTGTTTCGGAGCGTGTAAGTATATCAAATTCTTCTTCGGGCGAGGGATAGCCCATAGAAATTTTCATCATAAATCTGTCCATTTGAGCCTCGGGCAAATGGTACGTGCCGTAAGTTTCAACGGGGTTCTGCGTTGCAAGCACCATAAAAGGAGCAGGCAGGGGCATAGTTTTTCCGTCAAGAGAAATTTGATGTTCTTCCATAACTTCCAGCAAGCTTGACTGAGCTTTTGGCGAGGCACGGTTAATTTCGTCGGCAAGCAGGAAATTACACATTGCCGCGCCTGTTTTGTAAGTCATTTCTTTAGTTTTGGGGTCAATCATAGAAAAGCCTACGATATCGGACGGCATAATATCGGGGGTAAGCTGTATTCTGTTAAAATGACCGTCTACGGAGCTTGCCAAAGAAGAAACAAGTCTTGTTTTGCCTACTCCCGGAACGTCTTCAATGAGAATATGTCCTTCGGAAAGCATAGCGGCTATTACGCATATTATAGACGAGCGTTTGCCGATAATAATTTTTTCTATGTTTTGAATTAATTTTTCTATTTCTCTGTTCATTTTTACACGTGCCTTTCAAAAATAATTAAAAAAAATAAAGTTTTTTCATTATTTTAAGAATATCAAAAATCGACAGTACAGTCAAGAAAAAAACAAAACATTTTTTTAACATAATGTTTATTGACTAAGAAGAAAATATTTATTATAATTAAGCATAGATAAGAGAGTAAATTTTAAAATCTATCAAAACACTTTCAGGGAGGTATTTTTTTGAGTTCATTTTCAATAATAACGGACACAGGCTGCGATATGCCTGCAGTAATGGCGGAAAAATTAGGGGTTGCGGCTGTTCCGCTTAAAGTAATCATAGGCGGCAAAACTATTGACAGTTCGCTCAGCAGACTTTCCATAGGGAAAGACAGTTTTTACGATTTAATCAGAAACGGCATTGCAGTTAAGACTGCCTCTCCGTCCATTGACGATTTTATACGCTATTTTAAAAGGGAATTAAAACAGGGCAAAGACGTATTATACATTGGTTTTTCAACGGGATTGAGCGGCAGTTATAATGTCGGGAGAATTGCGGCGGAAGAGCTTGCGGAAGAATATCCCGAAAGAAAAATCCTTACGGTAGACAGCTTGTGCGGCTCAATGGGACTTGCAATTTTAGTTCGCAGCTGTGTAAAAAAACAGCGTGAGGGAGCAACGTTGGAAGAAACTTTTGCTTACGCAGAATATTTGAAAGACCATATATTTCATTGCTTTACAGTTGACGATTTAAACCATTTAAAAAGGGGCGGCAGAATTTCTTCCGCAAAAGCAATGATTGGTTCTGTAATGAACATTAAGCCGGTATTGAAAGTAAATGATTCGGGAAAGCTTGAAATTGTGTATAAAGCGAGAGGAAAGAAGTTTGCCATTGCAAAAATGGTTGAACAAATGAACCGACATTTTGACATTGAAGAAAATGACGTTGTGTTTATCAGTCATGCGGACTGCGAAGATGACGCAACTCTTTTGGCACGTTCCATTACCAAAACTTTTGGGATAAATGACTTTGTTATTTCAGACATAGGTCCCGTTCTGGGGGCTCACTGCGGTCCCGGAACTGTTGCGTTGTTTTTCATAGGTGACAGCAGAAGCGAATAATATATAGTTAAGGGCGCTGCCCTTAATAACCCGCCAAAGGCTCCGCCTTTGGAATCCGCCAACTTTTTTGAAAAAAAGTTGGACAAAAAACTTTAACAAGTTTTTCTGATTGCGGATAATAATCGGGTATTGGGAGGTTTTTTGTTATATGAAAAAATTGTTTTTATTATTGATTGCATTATCATTAGTGATTATGCCTTTTTCGGGCTGTATGTCCAGAAGCGGCGAGCAACCGTCGGAAGAACAGTCTTTATCCGAAAGTGAAAATTTATCTTCCGAAGAATTGAGCGAAGAAGTATCCGAAATCACATCGGAAGAACAGCGTTTGTCGGAAAGTTCTTATCCCGAAGAACTTAATCCACCCGAACAAATATATTATCCAAGTCAAAATAATGACAGACAAGTTGTTTTAAACAACAGCGCAACCTGTAAAATTTTCAAAAAAGTAGTATGCTGCGGCGACAGCTATACTTCCGGTTATATTGACGTCACGCCCGACGGAGAAGAAAAAACATCGGAAACTTTTTCGGAAACGAACGAAGAATATTCATGGGTTCACTATATGTCGCAGATGACAGGCAATAATTGGGTCAACTGCGGAGCGAGCGGAGCGAACGTTTTGACGTGGCAGACAAGGGACAGAGGACTTCCGGCAGCGGTACGGGCAGGCAAAGCCCAAGCCTATGTTATAGGGTTAATGATTAACGATACCGCAAGAGAAAGCGATACAGTTCATCATGTGGATTTAGGCACAAATGACGATATCGGCACCGATAATCCAACGTATTACGGCGGACTTTCAAAGATTATCACGGAACTTAACAGCATAAGTCCAAAGGCGAAAATTTTTGTAAATACCTGTCCGAATACGGACGAACGATACGTTCCGTATAATCAGGCTGTGCGTGATGTCGTTGATTACTATAAGGGCATATATCCGGTTCATTGTATTGATTTAGTCAATTACACAGACGCATATAATAACGATGTTTTAACAATGGATTTTATTAACGGACATTATACGGCTTTAGGTTACGAATACTTTGCGGAGCTTTATTCTTCGATTTTGTCGGACTATATTAACAATCATGCCCAAGATTTTCGAGATGTGGCATTTATTGATTATGACTAATTTGTAAGATTGAAAATTTCTAATATTATCAAATTTTAAACTGCTCTTTATTTATTGGGCAAAAGTTAAAATTTATGGTGTTTTTCCCCTCTTTTTCTGTCAGAGAAATAAAAATATAAATTTGACATAAAAAGTATTAAAATTCACTTGAATTTTTGCAAAATATTGATATAATATAATTATAAGGTTTTTTATCTGAGAGGGGCAGTTTACATGAATAAGTATATTAGAAAATTGGGATTCAGAAGTTCTGACGAAATGGAAATGAAGGTTACTATTCAGGCAATTCGTTACTCATGGATTTACATGATGAGCTTCCTTGCAATTTGGTCTGTGCTGAAAGCGATTGACGGCAACGGTGAAATTCCTATGGTTCAGATTGCTCTTATCCTGACAGCCGAACTGCTGTACTTTACGCTCCAGTGGTGGTTTACCAGAAAAGCTATCAAGGAAGATCAGAAAATGCATTCGGGCAGCAAGCGTTTGACTTCAAAGGGCGGCGGAAAAAATTCTTATGAGTACGTTTATGAAGACGAGGACGGCAACCAGTATATTTATGAAGAGGTTGAAGTAGACCAATAATCATTTAACAGCCATTTTTGAGAACGAACAGCGGCGGTACTTTGAGTACCGCCGTTTGCTTTTTGATTTTTTTAAATTATTTTTTATTTTTTAAAAGTCTTTTGAAGAAATAACCGTAATAATTTAGTATGATAGGGTTATAACTTTATTTTCAGCTTAATGATATGTAAAGCGACAGCCTTACTGCGACAGAAAATTTTCCGTATATCTGTTAAAATAAACTTCATAAGAAATACTTGTGAAAGGACGTTTTCTATATGCGGGCGATACCTCTGAAAATAAAAGGAAAGAAATTTGCATCCGAATTATTTGAAAAAGGCACATATAATTCTGTAATAATACAGTTCATTTATTTAATCGGCGGAGCATTGGTATCTCATGGAGCAGTATTTGGCAGTTACGCTCCTTTTGGAGCGGCGTTTTGTGCGGCAGTGCCTTATAAAAACGCATTGAGTGCAGTTGTGGGGTCTATTTTTGGATATATTCTGCTGTATCCAAAGGGCAGTTTTCGCTATGCGGCAACAGTTATTACTATTTTAGCCCTTAGATGGCTGCTTAATGATTTAAAAAATATCACGCAAAGTAAATTATTTGCTCCATTAACGGCAATGATTCCGCTGTTGTGTACGGGAATGGTAATTGTTATAGCCTCAGACCGCGGACAAATGGATTATATAATGTGTTTGACAGAGGCGGTTTTAGCTGCGGCAGGAGCTTATTTTTTTGACCGAACTATCCGTATAACGGCAGGCAGAAAAGGCATTTTAACATATGACCAACAGGAAATAGCCTGCGTTGTTATGACGGGCTGTATTTTTCTTTTGTCGGCAAATAATCTGACGGTAGGAAATATATCTATAGGAAGAATATTAGCTGTAATGACTGTGTTGTTTTGTGCGTATTATGGTTCTGTTTCAGGCGGCTGCATTGGCGGAGCGGCAACGGGAATTATATTTGGCATAGGTTCGAATGATTTAACATTTATCACAGCTTGTTATACATTTGGTGGCTTGATGTCGGGATTGTTTTCATACATAGGCAGAATAGGAGCTGCGGCGGCTTTTGTGCTGTGCGGCAGTATTGTACTGTTTAGGGACGGCGTTACCGTTCAGACAGCAGGGGTTTTGTATGAAACAATAATAGCCTGTGTTTTTTTCCTTTTTATTCCAAAAGAAATGGGGAACAGGCTCTCGGCATTTCTCAACCCTAAAAATGACCCGAACAGCAGCGAGGGGTTAAGACGTTCGTTAATTATGCGGTTGGATATGGCGTCAAATTCTTTAAAGAATATTTCTCAGGCAGTAAATTCCGTCGCTCGAAAACTGTCCGATTATTATTCGGCTGATGTTGAAAGCATTTATACAAGCTGCATTGACGAAAATTGCAGCCGCTGCGGCATGAGGGCTTTTTGTTGGCAGGACGAGCAGCAAAAAAAAGAAGATAAATTCGCCGAAATTACTCCGATTTTATCAAGCGGAGAAAATGTGACAGAATCCGACATTCGCAAGCTTTTCAATAAAAAATGCTGCAAAGCCGAAGAAATGGCTCAAGCGGTCAATCGGCATTACAGCAATTATCAAAGTTTTATAGCGGCAGAATCCCGAGTATCTCAAATAAGAGGGGTTATTGCGGGGCAGTTCAGCGGATTAGGCGATATTCTGCGTGATTTTAAAGAAGAATTTGAAAGTTTTGAAAGCTGCGACACGGGAGTGTCGGAAAGAGTTTGCGCATATCTGCGGACAAACGGATTTGTTCCTATTGAGTGCGGCTGCCGGATTGACCGTTTTGGCAGAATGAATATTGAGTTGGAGCTTGCCGATTCAGACCGCAAACTTCTCAAAATGAAAGATTGCGTTAAAGAGATTTCAAGGGTATGCGGCAGAACTCTTGCCGCCCCACGCATAACGGCTTTGGGGAATAAAACACGAGCTGTTTTTTCGGAAAAGCCGAAATTTGACGTTCAAATTGGTTCATCTCAGCACATTTGCGGAAGAGGTACGCTGTGCGGCGACAGTTTTAATTATTTTAACGACGGTCAAGGACATTTTGTTACTGTGATTAGCGACGGCATGGGAACAGGTGGGCGAGCAGCCGTTGACGCAAGTATGGCTGTAAGCATTATGTCAAAACTGTTAAAGTCGGGTTTTGGGTGTGACTGCGCTTTAAGCGTGACAAATTCCGCGCTTATGGTCAAGTCGCAGGACGAATCCTTGGCAACTGTTGATTTGGCGGTATTTGACTTGTTTTCGGGAAATTTGGAAATTATGAAAGCAGGCTCTCCCGTTACGTTCGTAAGACAAAGCGGAAAGGTTGTTCGTATTGAGCCGACATCGCTTCCGGCAGGAATTTTAACGGATATCAAATTTACTCATGACACACTTTCTTTAAAGGACGGCGATATTGTCGTTATGGTAAGCGACGGGGCAATTTCCGTAAGTGACAAATGGATTGCCGCAATGCTCAGAGATTTTGAGGGCGACGATATACAAGAACTGGTAAACGATATCATTGACGAAGCTATGATTGGAAACAATTTAGTTCGTGACGATGATATTACGGTTATAGCGTACTCTCTGAACTCTTAGAAAAGTTTTTGAAAAAGTTTTAAACAAAATATTGATTTCAAAAAAGCTAAATAATATTTTTACAGCTGATATATATAAAGCCGGCAAGCAGCAAAATGTGAAACACAAAAATTAACGGAACTCCTACCGAAAATTGTTTTTTCTTAGTTTTGTGATGAAATGCGTTCATGCCTAATAATGATCCGGCACTTCCGCCCAATGCGGCAAGCAGCAGCAAAGTGCTTTCGGGTATTCTCCATTTACCGCTGCGAGCTTTGCTTTTATCTGTACCGTACATTATAAAAGTAATAATATTTATTACTATCACATATGCAAAACAAACTATAATTATGTTGTCTGAAAGTATTTTGTCAAATATACTCATTATTTCACCCCACTTGAACCGAAGCCGTTATCTCCTCTTTCCGAATCGTTCAGTTCGTTGACTTCCATAATCGGAAGCGGCAGAACAGGCATAACTACAAGCTGAGCTATTCTTGTTTGAGGCTCTATAACAAAAGTTTCTTTGCCGTGATTTGTTAATCCAACGCATATTTCTCCTCGGTAGTCGCTGTCAATAACTCCGACAGCGTTGCTGGGAGATATGCCGTATTTAACTCCAAGTCCGCTTCTTGCAAATACAAACGCTGCCATTTCGTTATTTGGCAATTCTATGGCAATTCCCGTTGGAATTTTTACCAAATCTCCGCTGTTAATTGTCAAAGGCTCGTCAATACAAGCGTATAAGTCGATTCCTGCCGAGCCTGATGTCGCACGTTTTGGAATAACGGCATTTTCTTTTAATTTTTTTATTTTTAAAAACTGCATAATAAACCTCATTCTACTCCACGGAAGTATAAACCTCGCGTGTATTTTCCGTGGGGATTGTTTTTGTTAAGATAATCATTAAAAACTCGTTCCGATTCTTCTTTGCTTTCAAAAGTAAATCTAAGCGAAAGAAATTCTACATTGTGAAAAATTTCCTGTTTATCGGATAGTACAAGCGGAGTGCAGTTGAGCAGTTCGGTACAGCCGCTTTCGCACATCATAGAGAACGTATTTCCCTTTCTGTCGGTGATAAGGCTTTTTCCGTTGCAGGAGCGGCAGCCGCCGCCGTTTTTGTTCGGACAGTTTCTCATAATCATAAGCGGCAAATATCCGTAACCGACTGCACCTCTTACGCAATCTCCGCCGATTTTGTTAATTTGTTCGGCTGTTAATTCAATGGAAAGCTCCGTGTCTTTTACGCCGAGCCGTTTGTAAAACTCCAAAGCGTTTGTGTTAAAAATATTCAGACCGAAACCGCCGTGAATATTCATATCAAGCGATTTTGCCAAAGCGACTGCCCCAATATTATTGCAGTAAACATCTTTTATCCCATTTTCACGCAAATAAAGGAGCTTTTGTTTTATATTGTCTTCCTGTCCGAAAAATGCCCTCGGAATTTCAACGGCAATGTTAAATCCCCTTTTTAAAAGAGATTTTATTTTTGAAATATCCGAAGAAATTGGAATTGTTACAAGTTCGCATTTAAGAAAACATTCGGGAATTTCGCAATGGCGAAAGCTTGCTCTGTATTTCAGACCGTTTTTTGTTTTATGCTGAGTTGATTTTGATATAACAGGAGAAATATAAGTTCTTTCGGGAACGTGGGTAATTTTTTCCGTAAGTTCGGACAGAACGTTTCTTCTCATTGAGTTCAAAGAAGAAACGGGAATTGTGATTCCCTCGTCAATATCAACGGATATATCGGCGGCTTTAAATGCGGTGCCGCCTGTTTTGGAAAGCTGAGAAATAACTTTTTCATTGCCGAGAGGAGCTTTAACAGCCTGCTGCGGAATTTCTCCTTTTGCATATGCGGAGTAAATGCCGCATTGAGCGGTAAGCTGCACGGGCGAATCTTTTTTCATAGAGAATATAAAACTAACGGAATTAGTCTGCGGTTCGTTTTTGTATTCGCAGCGGATATCGGAAAGGACTTTTTCGGTTGCAGAAATTACATCGTCTTTAGAGCGAACGCCGAACATTTGCCGTCCGAGTTTGCCGCAATAATAGCCGTCGGTAAAGCCGCCGCGTGAAAAAACGGCTTGCAGTCTGTCAATTTCCGCGCGCTTAACAAAACCGTTGTCGGCAGTATGCCGATAGAGTGCAGAGGCAGCGGCGACATATTCGGGACGTTTCATGCGTCCTTCGATTTTGGCGCTTGTTACGCCTGCTTGTTGAAGTTGGTCAAGTTCGTTTGCAAGGCAGTTGTCTTTAAGGCTCAAGTCATGACCCGTGCCGCCTTTTACGGAAAAGGGCAGACGGCAAGGCTGAGCGCATTTTCCGCGGTTGCCGCTTCTTCCGCCAATCATTGCGGATAAGTAGCATTGACCCGATACGCACATACATAACGCCCCGTGAACAAAGACTTCCGTTTCAACGGGGCAGCTTTGAACGACTTCCACAATTTCCGCAGCGTTCATTTCACGAGCGAGAACAACTCTTTCAAAGCCCTGTTCATAAAGAAGTTGGGCAGCTTTAGGCGTGTGAACTCCTATTTGAGTTGAAGCGTGAAAAGCTATTTGAGGACAAGCGTTTTTCAGAATTGAATATAAACCGAAATCTTGTATAATAAAAGCGTCAACGCCGTCTTGATAAGCTTTTTTAGCAGCTTCCAACGCCTCGGGAAATTCTTCATCAGAAACAAGAGTATTAATAGCCATATGAATTTTAACGCCGTGCAAGTGACAGTACCGAACGGCTTGAAGAAGTTGTTCGTCATTGAAGTTAGCGGCATAAGCTCTGGCGCTAAACCGCAAGGAGCCAATGTACACGGCATCGGCTCCTTGTCTTACAGCCGCCTTGACGGATTCCAAAGAACCGCAGGGGGCGAGTATTTCAATAGAATTATGTTTCATAGCAGAAGTCAACCTTTAATCCTCGTCATCGTCATCGTCAAAAGCTTTTTGTTCAAAGAAGCTCATAATTTCGGCGGTAGCGTCGGCACTTTCAGCGAATGCGTCGTCGCTGAAAATTCCCTGAATGGGAGCGTTTTCGGATTTTTTTAATTTTTTCTTAGACTTTGACGAATTTTTTTTCTTGTCATAAGATTTTTTGTCATGGTCTTTTGGGTATTCTTCCGAAAAGTCGTCCGTATACTCTTCCGCAAAATCCTGAGTATCTGTAAGTTCCGTAGATTCAACGGGAGCCGCAACGCCGTTGTTGTTTGACGAAAGCCGGCTTCTCAGGGCTTCTATTTCGGCTTTGAGAAGTTCGTTTTCTTTTTTGGTTTCTTCAAGCTGTTTTCTTGCGTATCCGGATTCTTGCAGATAGTCTTTGATTTGACCTCTCAAATTGCTGCCGTCACCAACGGATTTCATATACTGGTCGCAGTAGTCCATTGCCACGAACAAAGCAACTTCTGTCATATTGCGTGAGGGCATTTCGTCCGAAAGCCGTTTTACTCTTCTTTCAACTCTTGCGGCAACGCTGTCCATGTAGCTTTGCTCGTCATCGGAAGAAATTGTAAAAGAATAATTCAAAATACGAATCGTATATTTCGCCATGGTGTACACGTCCTTTATCCATATTTATATATAACTTAAAAATTTATAAAAAAACACATTATTTAGGCTTATGCCCCTTTATTATACATCAAAACAAATAATATTACAAGCACTATTCACAACTTATAAAAAAAATTTATACATATAGATTTTTTGCTAAAGTTTGAACAAAATTTTAACGCATATTTGTATTGTTAAAAAAAATTTTTTGTTTTTTATGACAAGTATATAAATATAACAAATTTACAGTAAAATTTTAGTTAAAAATTAAGCAACAAAGCAATGTTGCACAGAAATTACTATGTAATTTGTACATTTATTTGCATTGAAAACATTGCCTTATTTATTGTATAATTATATCGTATCATAGTGTGGTGTGGTGTGCGTGTTCGTGTGCCGCATCATAAAAATTGGTCGGAAAAAATATTTAGGGTGGTGCAGTCACAAAATGAAATATGTAATTGTTCAGGTGTCAAGACATTATGTTTGCATTACGCCGGCTGAGTCCGGAAAACAGTTTGTAAGCAGCGGTAATGATCGTACTTCGAAGAAGCCTGATTATGAGGTAACCTTTAAAGAGCCTCTCATCGTGTTCCTGCCGGAAAATCTTAAAAACCAAGCGTGGAATTTTCCGAGGGAACTTGCCGAAACTGTCAGAATGGCTATGCGTAATGCGAAAATCGAGATCAAGGACGTTATTCTTTGCGCCGAATGCGATCAGCTTATCAGCCAGGAGTATCAGCATACGCCGGCAAAAGACAAGTATCTGAGAATATTTGCCGAAAACGAAGCGAGAGCGTTGGTGTCCGACGATATCAGCAACTATTCGCTCATTAACTGCGAATATGGCTCGGGCTATCAGAAAGCCGAAGAGAGCGCTCAACTCAGCGCGAATGTGTACGTAATGCCTAAGTCTTACGTAGAGGAGTTGAAAGCTGCATTCAGAGAGCAGTCCATGAACCTCTACAAGCTGATTCCTCCGACAGTCAGCATGATAAAGATGGCTCAGACAGGTATTTACAGTTATGACAAGTCGGTAGCTTTGATCAGCTTGGATTTTTGTTCCGCAAGATTGTTGGTAATGCAGAAAGGCACTCCGATTTATGCTCACTCGTTCCCAATGCCGCTTGGCGACATAGTCAATGTTTTTGCGAACGATCAGAACTGTTCGATGCAGGAGGCCTTTGAAGTAATCAGAAAATACGGCGTTGGTATTTCCGATAAATGTAATTCGGTACAGGCAGGACGTGAAATGCGTCAGATGTTTGAGAACTTCTCAAATGAAATCGTCAGAAATCTTCGTATGGTGCTTTTGAGCTGCCGTATTGAGCTTGACCAGATTTATGCGAGCGACTTTGCGGCATACATTCCGGGCGTGCTTAAGCATTTAAGAACGGTGAGCGTTCAGGCAGACGAAATCAACCTTATTTCCGATGCGTTCACATCTCTTACGAACGTTCCTATTATATCAAAGGAAGCTGACGAAGCAGGTTATAAGACAGCTTGTTTCTATACATATTCTTACCTGGTAAACAGCGGCGCGTCAAGTGAAAATAACCTTGCCGTTATTTCAGGCTCAAAGAGCGTAGACTTGGGAGCTATTAACGCCGGATTGATTAATATGCTTGCAATGGGCGTTGTTGTAGTTGCAGTAGGTATTATGGCATTCGTTGGAATTAAGTCCTACGGTCTTGAAGTCAGGGCGCAAAATGACCAGTCAAAACTTAACGACGTTAAGTATGACGAAATTAAAGACTTGCTGAATCAGCAAATTGAAATTCACGATAAAATGGATCACGTAGACGAAGACCGCGCTGCTTTGCCTAACCCTAATGCCGATACGTGCAATATCCTTGACGAAGTATTTAAGCAGCTGACAGATTCCGTAGAGAGCGTGTCTACGTATAACGTAAACAGCGATGACAATACAATTCAAACCATTTTCAGAGTAAAAACTCTTGAAGATTATGTTAAGCTGCAGGCGGAAATTAAAGAAAACAAATTCTTTAAAATCGAAGTTCCGTTCAACGCAAGCACGCTTGCAGAAGAAGATATGGTCGAAGTTACTCATACGTTTAACGTTCAGGGTTATGCCGAAGAAGAAAAAGGAACTGAAGAAGACGGCAGTAATGCAATCGATATTAACCATGGTACGAATTTCGACGAGATGATAGAATCGGCAACTAACTAAGGAGGACGAAAAAAATGGCAAAGACCGAAAATAAAAAAGTACCCGGAGCATTAATTGCGATTGTTGCGGTAGTCGTTGCGGTAGCTGTGTTTGTTCCTACTGTTTATATGCCGTACAAAAATAAAAAGCCGATCATGGACTCGGAACATCAAGAGGCTATGTCAACTATTGATTATTATGAACAATCGATTGAACGTCAGAGCGATATTGAGAATGATATCGAGAAGCTCACAAAGCAGTGGGAAGAGTTCCAAAAGGATATGTTTGTAGACGCAAATTCTTCTTTGGAAGACTTGCAAAAATCGATTGACGAAAAGGGCATTATTCTCACCAACTTCACCAGAAGCGCCGAGGTGCCGGATGAATACGGCAGATATAGCTTTACCGGCTGTCCTTTGTATTATGTGTCGCTTCAAATTTCCGGTTATGCAAGCCGTGAAAATTTGATTGACTTCCTTAAATGCGTGGAGCAGGAGTCCGTAGGCTGCTACTATGTAAAGACTATTAACGCCGTTACCATAAACAGCGACGTGGACGTGGGCAAATCCAAGGTTAAGAAAGACGATTTGATGATTAACATGGATATTTATCTGTATTACTACAATCAGGATCCGGCGCTCAAAGTTGAAGTAGCAACAGAAACCGATACGGAAACAGAGTCCGAATAATATTGTAAGATAACTTGATATGTTTAATACTTTTCAAATAATTACAGCGTTGGTATTGGCGGTTCTCGGCATGGGGATAGGACCGCTGAGCTGCCGCATACTAAACAAAATCCCGGCGGCTTGGCTTTGTGACTATGACGAAGAGCCGTCGGAAGAATTAAAAAACGGCATTAGGTTCAAGATGAAGCCAACGGGGATTGTCATAAGCGTGACGGCGGCCGTGGTGTTTGCCTGTACGGCGCTGTCTGTTGGTATCTCGGCGGAGCTGCCCGTTGCGCTGATTCTGTATTGTTTTTTGCTTTTGATATCCGCTTCGGACGCAAAGTACACGATTATTCCCGACCAATTCACCATAGCGGCGGCTATTTTGTCGTTAGTTTTTGCAGTTATAGATTTTTTGACAGACAAAAGTTTTATAACGACATGGTACTCTCCGCTTTTGGGAGCGGTTTGCGGAGGAGCAATCTTGATGCTGCTTGACTTGTTCAGCACGCTTATTTTCAAAAAGGCAGGATTTGGCTTTGGCGACGTAAAGCTTATGGCAGCGTTGGGACTAATGTTTGGATTAAAATATATTTTAGTCCTGCTTGTTATTGCGTCTTTTGCGGCGGCGATAAATTTTTTGGTTGTTATTTTTGCGGGCAAGGCGAAAAAAGGCATATATCTTCCAATGGGACCTTATATTTGTCTTGCGGCGGCGTTAACGGTTATTCTTCAGCCGTTGTTTCAGCCTGTTTTTGACATGTACAAACTTGTTTTGCAAATGCAGGTGCTGCCGTGACGCAGAAATTTTGGTATTTTTCGCAAACAAAGCCCGTGCTATGCACGGGTCAAAGTTAATTTTTAATAATATAATTAAAATTTAAAAAAATTAAAATTAACTATCCGTAATTTTAGCCGAGGATAGCGGCGATTTAATCTAACATCAAAATATAAAAAAGGAGTTCTATTATTATGAGAGCCAGCAGCTTAAAAATCGGTCAGATTCTCATTAACATGGGCGCGATTACCCCTGACCAGCTTGACCAGGCATTAAGTATGCAGAAGTCCAATAATCTTCGTCTGGGTGAAATTCTGATAAAAGAAAATATGTGCGAAGAAGAAAAAGTATGCTTTGCATTGTCAAAGCAGTTTTCTATTCCGTTTGTAGACTTGGAAGAAATCGAATTGAAAGACGAATTGTCGGACATTATTTCATCTGACCTTGCTCAACAGTGTATGGTAGTGCCGCTTGAGCTTGACGAAGCCACAAGAACGCTTACAATAGCGGTTGCCGACCCGTTGGACTATAAGGGACTTAACAGAATACAGACTACGACAAAAATGTCGCCGCAGGTAGTTATTGCCGCTCCGTCGCAGATTCAAAAGGCTCATCAGGCATTGTATGCGTCCAAAAAGGCTTATGACGAGGCGCGTGAATTTATTGCGAGCCAGGCAAGCCAGGCAGGCAAAGAGGACGAAATAGACGCCGCTAAGAGCGCCGCAGATGACCAGCCTATTATCCGTTTCGTAAACAACATGATTGAAGAAGCAGTTCGACTGAAAACTTCCGATATTCATATTGAGCCAATGGAAGACGTATTGTTGATTCGTTTCAGAATTGACGGTAAGCTTCAAAAATATATGGAAACAAGTTCGCAGCTTGCTCCTTCGGTAACATCGCGTATTAAATTTATCGGCGGTATGAACATCGCCGAAAAACGTATCCCACAGGACGGTCGTATCAACTATCGCGTTGGCAATACCGAAGTAGACATGCGTATTTCCATTCTCCCGGTTGTATTCGGTGAGAAAGTCTGCGCCCGTATTACGACAGCCCTCGGTTTGAAAATGGACAAATCCGCAATCGGATTTCTTCCGGAAAATCTGGACAGATTTGACAGACTGCTTTCCCAGAACAGAGGCATTATCCTTGTAACGGGAGCTACAGGTTCCGGTAAATCTACTACGCTTTACACGGGCTTAAAGGGCGTAATGAGAGAAGATATTAACATTATCACTGTAGAGAACCCTGTCGAAATGATTATCCCGGGTATTAATCAGGTAGATATCAACGCAAAAGCAGGTCTTACGTTTGCGAGCGCGCTTCGTTCAATTCTTCGTCAAGACCCAGACATTATCATGATAGGTGAGATTCGTGATAAGGAAACAGCCGAAATTGCCGCATCTGCCGCTGTAACAGGTCACTTGGTACTTTCCACACTGCATACATATAACGCCGCATCTTCCGTTATCCGTCTTGTAGATATGGGCGTTGAGCCGTTCATGGTGTCCTCAACAGTTATAGGCGTTATCGCTCAAAGACTTGTAAGACGTTTGTGCGTAAACTGCAAAGAACCGTATATTGCAGGCGAACATGAGCTTGAACTCCTCGGAATTGATGACCCGACTTTGGAAATTAAGCTGTACAGAGCACCGCAGGGCGGCTGCGAACGCTGCAACAGAAGCGGTCACAAAGGACGTCTTGCAGTTCATGAAATTCTTATGGTTTCTCCGAAAATTAAGCGAGCTATTCAGGCGGGTAAATCAACCGAAGATATTAACCAAATCGCCGTAGAAGAGGGCATGATTTCAATGAGAGAAAATCTTCGTATGAACGTAATCAGCGGTATTATTTCTTTGGAAACAATGCTTGAGGCAGCAAGCGAAGATATGCTTTAATATTGCTCAAAAATATACTAAAAAATCATGGGAATTACAAATTCATTGTTGTAAATTTGTAAAATTTATGATATAATCATACTTGAGTTACGAAACAAACGGCATGCCGCTCATGCGGGCGGTATGCTCGGTGTGAATTTGCCTGAATGGGGGAAAAACTAATGGATTTTATTGCAATGGTCAAAGAAGCCGTTGCGGCAGGCTGCTCGGATATTCATATGTCATCGGGCAACTGTCCGGCGTATCGACTGCACGGCTCTATGAGGTACTGGGAAGGCGACCCGTTGACCGATGAGGACGTTACATACTTTATTAGTCAGGTTTTGAATAAAGAGCGTTTCGATACTTTTATGGAAACCTGCGACGTCGACGGCGCGGCAACTATCGAGGGCTGCAGCCGTTTCAGAATTAATGCGTTCCGTACCAGAAACGGCGCGTCGCTTGTAATGCGTGTTATCAACGAAACAACGCCGGAGCTTGATAAGCTGAATCTTCCGGCATCTATCGCAAAGATTCTCGAATTGAAAGAGGGCTTGGTATTGGTTACGGGTCCTACAGGTTCGGGTAAGTCTACAACTCTTGCGGCAATCGTTCATCAGATTAACCGCGAGCGAAATCTTAATATTGTAACAATCGAAGACCCTGTTGAGTATTTGCACCGTCCAATCGGCTGCGTTATCAATCAGAGAGAAATTGGTCCCGACAGCCGTTCGTATCATACGGCTTTGCGCGCAGTGCTTCGTGAAGACCCCGATATTATACAAATCGGTGAGATTCGTGACTTCGAGTCCGTATCTATCGCATTGTCCGCAGCAGAAACAGGTCACTTGGTATTCTCAACGCTTCATACGGAGGGCGCGGCAAAAACTATTGACCGTCTTGTCGATATGTTCCCGGCAGCTCAGCAAAGACAGGCGCTCGGTCAGATATCAACGTCTTTGAAGTGCGTTGTATCGCAGCGACTTTTGCCCAGAAGCGACATTCCCGGACGAATTGGCTGTTTTGAAATCATGTTCGTAAACAGCGCTATTTCAAACTTGATTCGTGAAAATAAAATCTCCATGATTGAGCAGGTTATTGAAACAAGTAAGGCTCTTGGTATGATTACAAGAAACAAGAGTATCCAAATGCTGCTTGACCGCGGTTACATAAATCAGCAGACTGCGCGTGAATACAGCTTCGAGGTCAGCGACGCCGACCAGCCGCAGCCCGGTATGGGTAAACCGGGCATGGGCGCTCCAAGACCTCCTTACGGCGGCGCTCCCATGAACAATAGAAGATGAGGTGACGGACTTTGAAATATTCATATCTTGCTATTGACGGTAAAAATAAAAAGTACAGAAGTGAAATTAACGCCGAAAGCCGCGAGGACGTAAAAAGAATACTTGCAGACAGAGGTATGACGGCTCTTGAAATCAGCGAAGTAAAGGACGCTCTTGACGGTCAGGAAAATTTGCCATGGTATCAAAAAGATATTTCCATAAAAGATATTCATGATGTGGAGCTTCCAAAGAAAAAAGTATTGACAACTCTGCATCAGATGGGTATTATGATGCGTTCGGGTATTTCTCTTTCAATGGCTATGGAAGTGCTTTTGGATACCGAAGCCGATAAAACTATGAAGAAAATTCTGACAATAGTCAGCAACGAGCTTTACAACGGTGTTACGCTGTCGCAGTCAATGGGTTCTTTTAAGACATTCCCTGAAATTGTTATCAGCTTGGTTGCAGCCGGCGAGGCAAACGGTCGTTTGGATATGGCTTTTGATAATGCCGCAGATATTCTTCACCGTGAAATTACGTTGACCGCAAAAATCAAGAGCGCCATGATGTACCCGGCGTTCCTGCTTGCTTTGACAGCAGCTATGATTATCGTAATGTCAATGTTCGTATTGCCGCAGTTCGCGGGCGTATTCCTTGCGTTCGGTTCCGACTTGCCGGCTATTTCAAAGGCGGTAATGGCATTCTCCGACTGGATGATAAAATATTGGTGGCTGGCGATTTTGATTATTGCCGGAATTGTAATTGGCTTTAAAATGCTGCTTAAATATAACGATTCGTTTGCAATGTGGCTTGCAGAGTTTTTGCTTAAAATGCCAATTATCGGTCCCGTTATGAACAATACGTATATTGCTCGTTTCTGCAATATCATGGCTACTCTGACAGATGCCGGCGTTAGTATTTTGAAAGCCCTCGAACTGTCGCGAGATGTTGTAAGCAATATCTTTATGAAAGACGCTCTAAGTCAGGTTATTGAGGACGTAAAAATTGGTACGCCTATCAATGTTTCCATGAGCCATTATGATATATTTGATTCAATTCTTGTATCAATGGTTCGCGTAGGTGAAGAATCCGGTATGTTCTCGGACGCTATGCACAAAATGGCTGACCTCTATCAGGAGCAAGCCGATGAGTCTACAAAAAGACTTACGGACGCTATGACACCGGCTATGACAATTATTATTGCGGGCGTTGTAGGCGTTGTTGCCGTATCTATCGTAATGCCGATGTTCGGTATGTATGGTGTTATCGCAGAATCTTCCAACTAATTTTCAGCTCATTTCCTTTCAATTTCCTATTTTATAAAAATAATCTCCGATTTTTGGTCGGAGATTATTTTTTTTGAGTGAGGCGAAGCCTGTTAAGATTTTTTAGTTATATTTATTTTATTGCCGCATAAAATAAAGCAATATTATAATTCAATAGCTAAATGGGGGACTTTTATGGATAATTGTATAATAAATGATACTATGCATAATAAAATAGACGATAAGAATAAAAAAATATTGAAACAAATGGAAATATCAGGTTTCTTTTTTGTGTCGCTTGCAGCGTTTGTACTTCATTTTCTTTACGAATGGAGCGGAAACGAATTTTGGACAACATTATTTTCAGCGGTAAACGAAAGCGTATGGGAGCATTTGAAAATTTTTACACTGCCGTATTTGTTTTGGGCATTTTTTGAAATATGCGTTGTAAAAATTCCGTTCAAAAAATTTGTGTCGGCAAAAATCCTGAGCTTGTATTTTCTTCTTCTTTCTATACCCATATTTTATTACACATATACGGGAGTATTCGGAAAAAATGTTGCTGTAATTGATATTCTAAGCGGATTTATTTTAACTGCGTTGACTTTTGCAATATCTTTTAAAATGATAACGAACGCTCCATGTATCGAAAAATACTATAAATTATCTGTTATATTATTAATATTATATATTATAATGATTGAATTTTTTACATATACGCCGCCCGAAATAGGACTTTTTAAAGACCCGGTAAGCGGTTCTGTCGGACTTTAATTATTTTTTTTCTTCATTTTTTTCAATTCGTCAAGGCGAATATCTTTAGGTATCCAATAACCCTTTAAGTAAAAAACGAATACGAGCAAAGCGGAAAGTATCCAGCCGATTGGCCATGAAAGCCATATTCCCGTTGCTCCGAAACGAGGCGACAGAATGTACGCAAGAGCTACTCTAAGAAGCAAGTCGGAAAATGTTGACATTACAAAGAATTGTACTGCACTTGCTCCCCTCATAATTCCGTCGCATACGAGCTTGAGCATTACGACAAAATAAAACGGCGATACAATAAGAAGAAACTCTTTTCCCGTTTGCAGTGCGTCCGCTGTGGGAATGTCCATGAATAAACTAACCATGAACTGACCGAAAAACGCATAAGCCGCAACAAATGGCAGTGCTATTAAAGAGCCTATTTTCAGAGCGGAGCGAAATCCGAGGCGAACTCTGTTAAAATTTCCGCTTCCCATATTTTGAGCGGTATAGTTTGAAACAGCATTTCCCGATGTGTTAAAAACTGTGATTGCAAAAGTATTTAACTGTATTGCCACGCCGTAACCGGCAATAATTGACGGCGAGTTAAAACCGTTTACCAATCCTTGTATCATCAGTCCGCCGACTGAAACAAAGCTTTGCTGCAAAATGCTCGGCACTGCAAGAACAAGTATTTTTTTCAGCGATGAAGAAGATAGAACAGGCGGCGGACTGTCTGTTTTTATTTTTTTGACTTCAAAGAAAAGAGCTGTTAAAGACAATATAGAAGAAATTCCCTGAGCTATAAACGTTGCCCAGCCTACTCCGGCAACTCCCCATTGAAAGACCGCTACAAATATGTAGTCTAAAATTATATTTCCCAATGATGACGCAATCAAAAAATAAAGCGGCGTTCGTGAGTTGCCCAAAGCATTAAATACTCCCGTGCAAATATTATATAAATATAAAAATACAAATCCGTAAATATAAATTCTTAAATAAACAGCCGAATCATTATAGATATCTTCGGGTGTTTTTAAAAGTTTAAGCAAAGGGTCGCTAAGAAAAAAGCTGAGAACAGAAAGAACTATTCCTGCGCACAATGCTAATGTTAACGATGTTGTGACGGCAGTTTTAACTTCGCTGAATTTTTTGCCGCCGTAAAGCCCCGAAATTACAACCGAACAGCCGATATTTGTTCCTAATGCGAATGCCATTATAATCATAGTGATAGGGTAAGAGGCGCTGACAGCCGCCAATGCTTGTTCTCCGGCGTAACGTCCGGCAATAAGTTTGTCTGCCATGTTGTAAAACTGCTGAAACGCAACGCTCAGCACCATTGGCAAAGCAAATTTTATTAGAGTTTTTGTAGGATTATCTCGTGTTAAGTCGGTCATCTAATCACGCTCCTAAAATTTTTTCATAATATATAGTACACCTATCGACAAAAAAAGTCAATTTTAAATATTTGAATGTTAAAAAACTTTTTTTACATACTATATAATAATATGTGTCAAAACACTTTAGGAGGATTGTTATTTTGATAATTTCTGCAATAGTTATAACAGCTGTTTTTCTTGCTCTCGTGTTGCTTGCTTGCGCGGTTGTAAACCGTGATTCGACTACAAATCATTGCGGCGGCTGTCCGTATCGTGAAATATGCCGCAAACAACACAAATACCAAAACCCAACTGAAAAAAACGACTAAAAAAATTCCCCTATCTCAAAATGATAGGGGGAAATTTTTTATTTAAAAAATTGCGCCGGATTTACCCATTTGCCGTTTTCTTTGACTGCAACGTGAATATGCGCAGGCTGCGCCGATTCGCACGGAATAGCGTAAACTGTTCCGACAAAATCGCCTGCCGATACGACTTCGCCCGTTTGCACAAGCGTTGTTCGGGCAAGTCCGCAGTAGTAAGAGTCAACTGTCTTTGAGTGTTCGATTACCACGACATTTCCTAACAAATCGTCATAGTAAATGTTTTTCACAACGCCGTTTCCCATAGCTCTCACTTTGTCGTCAATGTCCGCTTCGTAGTCAATGCCGGTATGAGCCCGAAAATCTCCGAATGTCTGGTCATATATGGGAACTTCGGAATAAGCCGCCGTAACTTTTTTATTGTTTATTGGCGGAGAAGTAAAAACAACAGGCTCGTTAGAGTTTTCTTTTTCTTGTTTAGATTTTTTATCGTCTTTAACTCCGCTTACAGTGGCGTTTACTTCCGCTTCCTGTTCCGTTAATGACGATACTACCTCGTAAGTCGGCTGAGTTTGCTCGTCTAAGTCCGTTTCGCTTTCTCTGTACATTTGAATCTCCGGGTTTAAGTAGGAGTTCACATTTTGAACAGTTGTCCACACTGCCGCCCCGATTGCCGCCAAACAAATCGAAAGTGCTGTTACAAAGCCCTTTGTGAAAGTTTTTCCGCTTTGTTTGTCCCTTTGTTCAAACTCTTCTTCGTTGTCGTTCAGTTCTTCTTCATCATCAAAATAATCGTTAAAGAAATTTTTGTTCACGATAACACCTCCGTCTTTATTATGGGAAATATTTATGCAAATATTCATTTCAAAGGCTCTGCCTTGGGAATCCGCAAACTTTTTTGAAAAAAGTTTGACAAAAAACTTAAAAAAATAAAACAGCGGAGAATTTCTTCCCCGCTGTTCTTTTAGACATAAGCTATATTATACTTTTTTATTTTTATATTAACCGCAGCCGCAGCCATTGTTGCAGCCGCAGCCGCAGCCGCCGTTGTCCTCGCCGCAGCCGTTGCATGCGATAAGAATAATTACCAAAAGAATAATCCAAGAGCAGCTGTTGTTTCCGAATGCGTTACACATAAAAATGTGCCTCCTTAAATATATTGTTTTATCGTCGTTTTAGCTCAGCCGTTTGCGTTCGGCTTTGCTTTAACGCTGATAATATATATTATTTTAAACGGCTTGTCCGTGCTACTTGTCTACAAAAAAAATTTTAATTTTTTTATTAATCCATAATTTCATTGACAAAAGATACAAATTATGATAGACTAAATCTGTGAATATATAAAGGAGGTTATCCGTTTATGAAAAGAATTCAGACGATTGATACCCGTGATTTGAAGAAGAGTACTAAAACAGGCGGCTGCGGCGAATGCCAGACTTCTTGTCAGTCAGCGTGCAAAACTTCTTGCGGCGTTGCCAATCAGCAGTGCGAGAAGTCTGCCGACAAGCAGTAATCAGCTTTTATGCACTCTGTATGCCGTTTATCCGGTTAAGGACGTAAACGGCATTATTTTTTTATTTTTTTTATAAAACGGAAATTTTAATTAATATTATGATACATTGCTATAAATTAAACGGTTATAATATTGTTCTTGACGTGTTCAGCGGCAGCGTGCATTCGGTTGACGAAGTTGCGTTTGACGCTGTTTCAATGTACGAACACAACGACAAAGAAACAATAAAGCGTGCTTTGCTTGAAAAATATAAAAGTCAAAACGACGTAACTCCCGAAGATATCGAAGAACTTTTTGAAGATATAGAGAGTTTGAAAGAAAGCGGAAAGTTATTTGCTCCCGATGTCTATGCAGACAAGGCTTTTGATTTAAAAAACAGAAATACTGTTATAAAAGCTCTTTGTCTGCATGTTGCCCATACTTGTAATTTGAACTGCGAATACTGCTTTGCAAGTCAAGGCAAATATCATGGAGAACGAGCTTTAATGTCGCTTGAAGTCGGCAAGAGAGCATTAGACTTCTTGGTGGAAAATTCGGGAACACGCACGAATCTTGAAGTTGATTTTTTTGGCGGCGAGCCTTTGATGAATTGGCAGGTTGTTAAAGATATAGTCATGTACGGCAGAGAGCTTGAAAAGAAAAACAACAAAAAATTTCGTTTTACTCTCACAACAAACGGAGTTCTTCTTGATGACGATGTAATTGAATTTGCAAATAAAGAAATGCACAACGTAGTTCTAAGTCTGGACGGCAGAAAAGAAATTCACGACCATTTAAGAAAAACTGTCGGCGGAAAAGGCAGCTATGACATTATTGTGCCGAAGTTTCAGCACTTTGCAGAAAAAAGAGGAAATCAAAATTATTATATGAGAGGAACTTTCACTCATAATAATGTTGATTTTACAAACGATATTTTTCATATGGCTGATTTGGGATTTACGGAGCTTTCAATGGAGCCTGTTGTCTGTAAGCCTGATGACCCTTACGCACTTACGGAAGAAGACTTGCCGATTTTGTTTGAACAATATGAAATTCTTGCAAAAGAAATGCTTAAACGAGAAAAAGAGGGCAGAGGTTTTACTTTTTATCATTACATGATTGACCTTAAAGGAGGACCCTGTATTTACAAGCGAATTTCGGGCTGCGGTTCGGGTACCGAATATATGGCAGTAACGCCGTGGGGCGAGCTGTTCCCATGCCATCAGTTTGTGGGAGATGAAAAATACAGTCTGGGCAACATTTGGGACGGCGTCACTAATAAAGAAGTTCAGAACGAATTTAAGCTTTGCAATGCTTACGCAAGGGAAGAATGCCGTGACTGCTGGGCTAAGCTGTATTGCAGCGGCGGCTGCGCGGCAAACGCTTATCATGCGTCGGGTTCTGTTACGGGAGTGTATGAGTATGGCTGCCGATTGTTCAAGAAGAGAATGGAATGTGCAATTATGATGCAGGTTGATAAATCTATAAATAAATAAAATTTAACTCCGTCCGAAAATGTATTGATTTTCGGACGGCAATGTTTTATAATTGCTTTAAAGAAGATGTCATTAAGGGGACTGTAGAGTTGAAGAAAAGTGAAAAGAAAATTAAGAATAAAAATAAAGGAAAAATAATTATTGCTGTGACAATAACTTGTCTTTTTCTTTTGTCTGCCGCAGCAGTTTCGGCTGCCGTAGTTTCTGCGAGAGATAAAGCAAATTCTGCCGAAGAAGAAAATTTGCCGGCTGAAACTCCGGACATCGTAGAAGTTCAGCCCGAGGCTGTTCAATACTACGTTGCGGAAGACCAATATAATATTGATATGACCGATTTGCAGACGGAAATTGAAAATATAATATCCAATACTCAAGCTGTCGCAGGCGGCGACTGGTCGGTATATATTTACATACCGTTTACAGGCGATACTCTGAGCATGAATCAGAAAAAAATGCAGGCGGCAAGCACTATAAAATTGTTTATCATGGGTGCGGTTTATGAAAATTATGATAATTTAATAAGCAAATATGACGAATCAAATCTTAACACCTTAATCAAAGACATGATAACAATTAGCAGCAACGAATCGGCGGACGAACTTGTCACAATGCTTGGCGGCGGCAACAGCTCTAAGGGCAGAAAAATAGTTACGGATTACTGTAAGTCTTTAGGACTGGAAAACACAAGCATGGGACGCATGATGTCAGACGATAATGTAGTCAGCGATAATTACACGACTACGGAAGATACCGCTAAGTTTTTGGAAATGGTTCTTAACGGAGATTTGCCGCATTCAAAAGAAATGGTTAGAGTTATGGAAAAGCAGGAGAGGACTTCAAAAATTCCGGCAGGCATTCCCAAAACGGTTGCTTTCGCAAATAAGACGGGAGAACTTGAAGACGTTGAAAACGATGCGGCAATTATTTTTTCAAAATATCCGTATATTATTTGCGTAATGTCGGACGGCGTACTTGATTATCAAACGCCTGTTGACGGCATTACAAAAATATCGAATACGGTTTACAATTATTTAATTCCCAAAATGTAGGAGATGATTAATTTGAGCGAACAAACGGAAAAATTTAAACAGCTGATTGAGAAAAGCCATAAAATCGTATTTTTTGGCGGCGCGGGAGTGTCAACCGAAAGCGGTATTCCCGACTTCCGCAGTAAAGACGGACTTTACAATCAAAAATACGATTATCCGCCCGAAGAAATTTTAAGTCACGGTTTTTTCATGCGAAATACGGAAGCTTTTTACAAGTTCTACAAAGACAAAATGAACAGCTTGAAATACGAGCCGAATGTTACGCATTATAAGCTTGCGGAGCTTGAAAAGCGAGGAAAACTGCTTGCGGTTGTCACGCAGAACATTGACGGACTTCATCAAAAGGCAGGTTCTCAAAAAGTTTATGAACTTCACGGGAGCGTATTAAGAAATTATTGCATGAAGTGTGGAAAATTTCACGACGCCGAATATGTTTTCAACTCCGAGGGCGTTCCGCGCTGCAAATGCGGCGGTTTGATTAAGCCCGATGTAGTGCTTTACAATGAGCCGTTAGACGATAAAGTTGTAAGAGGAGCTATTAAAGCTATCACTCAGGCAGACTTGTTAATTATAGGCGGAACTTCGCTTACGGTTTATCCGGCAAGCAGTTACATTAGTTATTTTGGCGGCGGAGAAATGGTATTAATCAACAAGTCGTCAACGCCTTATGACAATATGGCAGATTTAGTTATTCATCAGGGATTGGGAGAAGTTTTCTCGTTAATTAATTAGTTATACTCAAGATTTTTAAAATAAGATAAAAAGCTTTATCAAGCTTGGCTTTCAGTTGTCGGAAAATTCGCTAACTGGACCGATGACTGAGCCGATAACTGAACCGACAATTAAGCCGTCAAAAGAACCGATACAACTAAACAATATAAACAATGTAAACAAATAAACAAGGAGTGACGCAAGCGCCATTAAAGGCGCTTGCAGTCACTCCAAGAAAATACATAAAAAAACGTCTTCTTTCTCCGCTTCGCCTTGACGGGCGAGCGGAGAAGACGACAAAAAAATATAGGCAAAGGGAATATTCTCTTTGCCTACAAATTTTTTTAAAATATAATTTTTACGAATCCAAATCTTCTTTTAAACCGCAGCATTTTTTATATTTTTTACCGCTTCCGCAAGGGCAAGGGTCATTTCTGCCGACTTTTTGCTTTGCAGTTTTGCGGATAGGCTTAGGCTTGCTGTCTTCGAAATCGGCGTTAGTCCACGTAGGCTTAGCTATTTGTTCACGCTTCAAGACTTTCTTTACAGCTTCCTGTTCGTCTTGTTCAGACATAGGAACAGGCTCGGAAACGCCGTCTTCCGTAATAATCGTAATACCGGGTTCGGCACTCAGATTAAGCTGAAGCTGACGAGCCTGCTTTAAGGTATTCATCATTTGCTGCTGTTCATAGATTTTCTTAGGAGCAACAAGCATAAGCTTAACAGTGTCCTGACGTATTGAGTCAATCATAGCGTCAAACATATCAAAGCCCTCAAGACGATACTCTACAACAGGGTCATGCTGCGCGTAGCCTCTGAGGCGAATGCCTTGTTTAAGCTGTTCCATATCGTCAATATGATCCATCCAGTGTTTGTCAACGCTCTTCAACAGGTAAACACGCTCTGCTTCTCTCATCATTTCGGGCGGAAGAAGTTTTTCGTTTTCTTCATAGATAGCCTTAGCTTTTTCGACAAGCTTGCTTATAATATATTCTGCTTCTGTTTCGCGAAGTTCTTCTTCGGTAAGGTTAAAGTCTTCGTCATGCTCGTCAATAAGCCAGCCTTTGTAAAACTCTTTCAGACCCTCATAATTCCATGATTCTTTTGTGTAATCTTCGGGAAGATATTGAGCGACAGTTGATTCGATAGTCTGTTCAATCATCTTAATAATAGTATCTCTGATATCTTGACCGTCAAGAACTTGGTCACGCTGACCGTAGATGATTTCACGCTGTTTATTCATAACATCGTCATACTGAAGTACGTTTTTACGAATTTCAAAGTTTCTGCCCTCTACCTTTTGCTGAGAGCTTTCAACAACTCTGGAGAGCGTTTTGCTTTCAAGCGGAACATTTTCTTCTACGTTAAACGTATTCATTATTGTTTTGATTCTGTCGCCTGCAAACAGACGCAGTAAATCGTCTTCGCCCGAAAGATAAAAACGAGATTTGCCGGGGTCGCCCTGACGTCCTGCACGTCCTCTGAGCTGGTTGTCTATTCGGCGTGACTCGTGACGTTCCGTACCCATTATGAAAAGACCGCCTGCGTTGCGAACTTCCTCTGCTTCGCCCTTGATTTCTTCTTTAAACTTATCGTTAAGCTCCGTATATAATTTACGGGCTTTCAAAATTTCTTCGTCATCGGTATCGGCAAAGCCTGTTGCTTCGACGATATATTCTTCGGGGATACCCTGTTTTCTCATTTCAGCCTTAGCCATATATTCGGCGTTGCCGCCAAGAATAATGTCCGTACCACGTCCTGCCATGTTTGTGGCGATAGTAACGGCTCCTTTTTTGCCTGCCTGAGCGACAATTTCGGCTTCCTGTTCGTGGTGCTTTGCATTGAGGACATTGTGGGGGATTCCTCTCTTTTTCAGCATAGCGCTGAGCTGTTCTGACTTTTCAATGGAAATTGTTCCGACAAGTACGGGCTGACCGTTTTTGTTTGCTTCTATAATGTCTTCAATAAGAGCTTCAAATTTGCCCTTTTCTGTTGAGAAAATAGCGTCCGGCAAATCTTCTCTTTGAACAGGCTTGTTTGTGGGAATTTCAACAACGTCAAGCTTATAGATTTCGCTGAACTCGCTTTCTTCTGTCATTGCGGTACCCGTCATTCCCGAGAGTTTGTTATAAAGACGGAAGTAATTCTGGAATGTGATTGTAGCGAGAGTTTTGCTTTCGCTTTCGATTTTAACGCCCTCTTTTGCTTCGATAGCCTGATGAAGCCCCTCGTTGTAGCGGCGGCCGTACATAAGTCTGCCCGTAAATTCATCTACAATGATTACTTGGTCGTCCTTGACAACATAGTTTATGTCACGTTTCATAATGCTGTGAGCCTTTATGGCTTGGTTTACGTGATGTTGAATTTCGAGGTTGTCGGGGTCGGTAAGGTTTTCTATGTTGAAGTATTGTTCGACACGCTTAACGCCGACTTGCGTTAAAGTGGCTGTGCGGGCTTTTTCATCGACAATATAGTCTATGTCATGTTCTTTATAGTAGTCTTCGTTATCTTCTTTAGCGTCAATTTCTTCAAAAACTTTTTTCTTTAATGTTTTTGCAAGCTCATTCGCTTTAACGTACATATCGGAAGATTTATCGCCGGGTCCCGATATGATAAGCGGAGTTCTTGCCTCGTCAATCAAGATAGAGTCAACCTCGTCCACAATGGCAAAGCTGTGACCACGCTGTACTTTTTCTTCTTTGTATACAACCATGTTGTCACGCAGATAGTCGAAGCCGAGTTCGTTGTTTGTGCCGTAAGTAATATCGGCGGCGTATGCGATTTTTCTTTCGGACGGAGAAAGGTCGTGAACGATAAGACCTACCGTCAATCCAAGGTATCTGTACAACTTGCCCATCCATTCGGAGTCACGTCTTGCAAGATAGTCGTTTACAGTAACGATATGAACGCCTTTGCCGCTCAAAGCGTTAAGATAAGCCGGAAGTGTGGCAACTAAAGTTTTGCCCTCGCCGGTTTTCATTTCGCTTATGCGTCCTTGATGAAGAATGATTCCGCCCATAACCTGAACGGGGAAATGTTTCATTCCGAGTACTCTCCACGCAGCCTCACGGCACGTTGCGAATGCTTCGGGAAGTATATCGTCCAAAGTTTCGCCTTTTGCAAGTCTGTCTTTTAAAATTTGTGTTTGACCTTTCAGTTCGTCTTCCGACATTTCCTTATAGGTATCTTCGAGTTCAAGAACACGATTTACTTTTGGTTTAATTCTTTTAATTTCCTTTTTGCTGTAATCGCCAAATAAAGCTTTTAACAAGCCCATGATTATCACCTCATTTTTGCTTTTAGGGAGCAATTTAACAATATACGCATAACTCCCCATAATACCTAAATACCATTTTATCACATTCTCTTTAAAAAGTCAAAAGAAATTATGATAAGTTTTTACTTATAAATTTTATAATCGTAGGATTGCAATATTTGATTTCGAAACTCTTGTTCTTGTTGTTTATATTGCTTTTTAGCGAGAATGGCGTTAAGCACAAAGAATAATGCAAAGCTGTCTATAACTAATATAAGGATGATTTTCGAGCTATGCCTTGCGTCGTTGGTTTGAAAAGCGTCCGAGGGATAATAGGGGTTGACATAAAGCCATATTTTTTCCCATTGGCGATAATCAGAACTTGATTCAAAGCTGTATGTATACTCAGAGCCGTTATATTTGTATCCGCATGTTACATTGTAGTGTTGGCTGTCCATGCCGTTGGGGTTGTGAACATATGACGTCAAATCAGACGAAACAACAAATCCTCTAACGACTTCAAAAATAACTCTGTTTGTTAATGTCTATTATAACTTTTCGGGCGGTAAACACGGTTGCAAGAGTGGCTATTAATACGGCAATCCTTGCTGTGCTTTGCCATTTAGCAAGGCTTTGCGCATTTATTTCCGGGGCTTCAAATTTGGGTTGATTTTCGAGAGCCTTTATTTTAATAAGCTTTCTTCCGATTTTTTCTTCGATTCCGTTTATAATGTTAAAGAGAATTGCCAACGCAGTAGGAACGGCGGCTACGCCTATTATAATACCGTATCCCTGTGTTTTCCTTTTGGGTATTTCATCTTCGGTACAGAAAATATCGGGGTCTGTGTTGCGGACGAAAATTTCAAACGTATCTCCGGGTTTCCAAGAACCGCCGCCGACTTCAAAATTGGAAATATTTACCAAATTTGAAAAGACTTGTCCGTTGAACTCGTATTCGTACTCAATAATTTCGCTTTCGTCAATGGATATTATTTCCGCTGTTACAAGCGTATGATTATTATAGAAATTTTTTTCCACAAGGTCAAGCTCATAGATTTCAAATTTAGAAACAAGGCTTATAATGGCAAGCGGAATACAAAAGAGAATAATTTTTCTGAAAATAAATTTTGGCAAAGTAAGCATTGGGAACCTCCTCGTTTACGTTAAATTAAGACTAATTATACAGTTTTAACATAACTGTGTCAATAAATAAGCGTTATTCAAAATTTAAAAAAATTTTGCTTTCCAACTTTTTTGAAAAAAAGTTGGGCAAAAAACTTTAACAGGCTTTGCCTTGCTTTATGCTGCGAATAGTGATAATATAATAAATAAGCATAAATAACTGGGAGAGTGGTCAAAATGAAAAAAATAAAAATAATAAAAAATTCTATTGCGTTTGTTATCGCAATCATAATTACAATAACAGCTATAATTATGCCGGAAGATTATGCCGGAAGTATTTAACAAAGTAAATTCGTCTGAAATTACAAAAATGCTTTCTTCAAAAGATTACTATGAACAAAATGACGTCATTGTTGTTGTGTATGAATTTAGCGGAAACGAAGGCATTGGCAGTTTGTCTTTTTCAGTTGACTATAACGGGGATAATCTTGAAGTATGCGGTTTGAAGAGCGGCGGAAATTTTATTACGGTAAGCAATGATAACTTGACAGGCAATATTGCCGTAAGCATGATTAACACCGATACGGCTAATTCCGCAAGCTTACAAAAAAATGTAAAAATTGCAGTCGCTTTTCGCTCGTGTTACTATCTTCTTGCAAATTATATTGATTTTTTTGTAAATATTAAAGAGTTCTTCAATTATGAAGCGATTTTAAATACCGATTACTTTGTGACAAGCGATATCTATGTCTATAAAAACGGCTGTAAAAGCGTAACCCTTGACGAATATTTGACAGCGTTGACACAAAATGAAAGCTTGCTGTGCGGCGATATTGATTTTGACGGAGATATTAACTCTTTTGACGCTTACGAAGTTCTGCGTTACTCTGTCGGACTGGAAGTGTTTTCGGACTTGCAAGTTGATTTTAGCGATGTTGACGGGGACGGAGCAGTTACTTCTGCCGATAGTCTTGAAATACTGCGTTGTTCTGTTGGCTTGCAGTGATTAAAAATGAGTAAAAAAAATGTAAAAATTCTTATATGCACTTGTACTGATAGGAGATTTAGTTTATAATAAAATACATATATGTAATTTTTCAAAACAATGATGTAATCTTTTTTTGTAATAGAATATAAAGTTCTATTGTTATGATAGGGTGATAAGTATTTTTGGGAACGAGTTTTCGTTAAGCAGAGTGTCAGAAATTAACTGCAATTTTTGACAGAGGGGTTGTTAAGATATGTTTACAAAAGATATTGGAATTGACCTTGGAACAGCTAATACGCTGGTATATATTAAGGGAAAAGGTATTGTAATGCGTGAGCCGTCCGTAGTGGCGGTGGATATGAGAAATGACGATGTTTTGGCAGTCGGCTCTCAGGCAAAAGATATGCTTGGAAGAACGCCCGGTTCAATAGTTGCCGTGCGTCCTCTGAAAGACGGCGTTATTGCCGATTTTGACGTTACCGCAACTATGCTGGAACGGTTTATAAGAGAAACAACTCATTCGGGGATTTTCAGTCACCCGAGAATTGTTATTGCTCTGCCGTCGGGCGTAACGGAAGTTGAAAGACGAGCTGTCGAAGACGCCGCCGAACAAGCAGGCGGAAGAAA